>CAZVOZ010000028.1:3159-9131 GCA_964629065.1 uncultured Candidatus Peribacteria bacterium | reverse complement strand
CGCTAAAAAGTAAACACAACACTTTTTAGCAAATCCACTCATGATCATCTCCGACCAAACCCTCCGCGAACTCATCGACGAAGGCACCATCGTCTGCGCGCCGATCGACGAAAAATCCATTCAACCAGCCTCCATCGATTGCCGCCTTGGCAACCACTTCCTCGTCCTCGAAGAAAACCAAATGGACATCATCAACCTCGACGACGAAATCAAATACCGCGAAATCACCAGCGACACCATCACCATCCCACCAAAATCCTTCCTCCTCGCGACTACCCAAGAATACCTCGAAATCCCCGACAACATCGTCGCCTTCGTCGAAGGCCGCAGCTCCATCGGTCGCATCGGCCTCTTCATCCAAAACGCCGGCCTGATCGACCCCGGCTTCAAAGGCCGCATCACCCTCGAACTCTACAACGCCAGCTCGCTTCCAATCAAACTCCAAGCCGGTAAACGCATGTGCCAAATCGTCTTCTCCTACCTCGACAAAGCCGCCGCCAAACCTTACAACGGCAAATACCAAGGCCAAAATGTCACCGTCGGCTCCCGCGTCATCCAAGACACTGACCGTATTCACCACAGCATCGACCAAACCCCAACCACCGAAAATGCAACAGTATCTTGATCTCATCCGTGAAGTCCTCGACCACGGCGAAACCAAAACCGACCGCACCGGCACGGGCACCATTTCCGTCTTCGGCGTCCAAAAAAAATACGACCTCCGCGACGGTTTCCCCATGGTCACCACCAAAAAAGTACGATTCGACGCAATCTTAAGAGAGCTCCTCTGGTTCCTCCGCGGCGCCACCAACATCAACGACCAGCTCACCGAGCACACTCCGATTTGGGACGCTTGGGCCGATGACCAAGGTGAACTTGGCCCAATTTACGGCTACCAATGGCGTAAATGGGAAAGCTTCAACGAATCTCGCGAACACCAAGGCTTATACACAAAAACCCACATCGACCAAATCGCCCAAGCCATCGACATGCTCAAAAACAACCCCGATTCCCGCCGCATCATCGTCACCGCTTGGAACCCCGCCGATATCGGCAAAATGGCTTTGCCTCCTTGTCACAGCTTCTTCCAACTCTATGTCATCAACGGCCGCCTCGACCTCCAACTCTACCAACGCTCCGCCGACATCGCCCTCGGCGTTCCTTACAACATTGCCAGCTACGCCACTTTGCTCATGATGTTCGCCAAAGAAGCCAACCTCACGCCTGGCATCTTCGTCCACACGATAGGGGACGCGCACATTTACTCCAATCACCTCGAAGGCCTCAAAGAACAACTCACTCGCACACCAAAAAAACTCCCTACTCTCCACATCGCCGACAAACCCTTCCACGAACTCCAATTCGAAGACTTCGAACTCACCGACTACGAGCACGACGCCTTTATCAAATTTCCCGTCGCCGTATGACCCCCGAAATCTACCTTATTGTTGCCACCGATGACCAAAACGGCATCGGCAAAAACAACACGCTCCCTTGGCATTTCACAAGTGACCTCAAACACTTCGCCAAACTAACCACCGGCCACACTGTCATCATGGGTCGCGCCACTTGGGAATCCCTCCCAACCGCCTATAAACCCCTACCAAATCGCCAAAACATCGTCTTGACTACCCAAGTCGACTACCCAACTCCGGGCGCCGAAATCGCCCGCGACCTCGACCACGCTCTCACTCTCGCCACGAGCGAAAAAGTCTTCATCATCGGCGGCGCCCAAGTCTTCGCCCACGCCCTCGCCACCACCAAAATCACCGGCATCTACCAAACCGAAATCGCCGCCAACTTCGACTGTGACACCTTCTTCCCCGCAATTCCCCCAAACTACACAAAAAACCTCCTTCACGAAACCACCGAAAACGGCACAAAACTTCAGTTCTACTACCTCACTTTTAACTTTTAACTTTTAACTCCTGTAACACCTCCTCCGCATGCCCTTCTGGCTTCACTTTTTCAAAATGCTTCACGATCTCACCCTCTGGTGACACCACAAAAGTCTCGCGCGAAATCCCCATAAACTTCTTCCCATACATCGACTTCTCCACCCACACGCCATAATCCTCCACCATCTTTTTCTCCGTATCCGCCAACAGCACAAACGGCAAATTATGCGCACACACAAACTTATTATGGCTCGCCTCCGAATCACAACTCACCCCAACAATCTCCGCTCCTAAAGCCTTAAATTCCTCATAAAAATCCCGAAACTGCTCCGCCTCTACCGTACATCCCGGAGTCATATCTTTTGGATAAAAATAAATCACCAACCACTTTCCTTTAAAATCTTCAAGACTCCACACCTTCCCTTCCTGATCCGCCAAACTAAAATTTTTCGCTTTCATTTGATTTGTCGCTTAAGTAAATAAAGACCAGCCAACATCAATATAAAACTCACCACCTTAAATTCCAAATTAAAATCCGTCAAAAAATTCAGCCCCAAACTCAACCCAAACAAAGTAAAAACCGGAATCGTACAAGTCGTACAAAACACCGTAAAAGTCCCAATCAAAAGCCCAAATCCACTCAAAGCCGAAACCGACCCCAACCTCGCCTTTCTTTGACTATACAAAGTCATCACGCCCGCCACCAAAAGCCCCGTCAACAAACTCATCACCACCGCAAACACCACATTTACTACCGTCAAATCCCCACCAATCACACACATCCGATCCACTTCCCCCGGCAAAGTGCTCATCAAATAATACTGCAAATCAAAAAACAAAAATGCTACTCCCAGAGCGACAATCGCCCTCATAATTTCGAATCGATCAACGCCGCCAAATCTTCATAAGCCATCGCTCCCGAAACAAATTCATCATTCACATAAAAAGCCGGCGTCCCACGCACGCCCAAACTCCTCCCATATTCGCCATCAGCCAAAATCTCATCGCCAAACTCCTCATTCTCCACACATTCCCTCAATTCCTCCCCATCCAAACCAATCTCTTCGCCATAAATTACATAATTATCCACATCAAACCCACCGGCAATTGTGTCAAAAATATGATCATGCATCGCAAAGAAAGCTTCATCACCTTCTTGATCACGCGCACATTCCGCCACCATCGCCGCTTCATAATCTCCATCATAACCTAAAAGAAAATCACGATAAACAAACTTCACCTTGCCACTATCAATATAATTTTCCTTCAAAGCCTCCCAACTTTCATTGTGAAACAATTGGCAATAACCACACAAATAATCCGAAAATTCCACAATCGTCACCGGCGCATCCTCATCACCCAAAAACGGTTGATCTTCAATCAATTCCTCTTCATCAACTTCCGTCGGCGCCGCCGTTCCCGTTTCTTGCGCGACATAAGCTTTGATCCCATCATTGATCCTTTTCGCAAACTCCTCATCAGAAACCCCTGATTGCAGAGCAAAAAACACCACCGAACCCGCAATAGCCACGCCCGCAAATACAATTGAGGCAATCAAACCGCGATTATTTTGTTCTTCCATTAGAATTTGTTATTTTGAAAGCATTATATAAGAACTCTCTACTTAATCCAAACATGAAAATCATCTCTTGGAATGTTAATGGCCTGCGCGCCGTCGAGAAAAAAGGCTTCCTCAACTGGCTCGATCACGAAAGCCCCGACATCCTCGCGCTCCAAGAAATCAAAGCCAACGAAGACCAACTCAGCCCCCAAATCCAAAGCCCCGAAGGCTATTTCGGTTACTTCCATTCCGCCATCAAAAAAGGCTACTCCGGCACGGCAATTTACACCAAACGCAAACCACTCAAAATCACCACCGGCCTCCACGACGCTCGCTTCAACGACGAGGGCCGCGTCCAAACGGCCGAATTCGACGACTTCATTCTCCTCAACATCTACTTCCCAAACGGCAAAGCCTCCGAAATCCGCCTCAAATACAAACTCGACTTCTATGGAGCCGCCCTCGACTATTTCCACCAACTCCACAAACAAGGCAAGCCATTGCTCATTTGCGGCGATTACAACACCGCACATCAAGAAATCGATCTTGCCCGCCCAAAAGAAAACGAAGACGTCTCCGGCTTCCTACGCGTCGAACGCGACTGGCTCGACCACCTCACTGCCGAAGGCTTCAGCGATTGCTTCCGCCACTTCCACAAAGACCCCGACCATTACACTTGGTGGAGCTTCCGTTCCGCCGCCCGCCAACGCAACATCGGCTGGAGAATCGACTACTTCTTCGCCACCAACGACTTTCTACCATCACTAAAAAACTGCTACCACCTGCCCGAAGTCCACGGTTCCGACCATTGCCCCGTCGTCCTAGAGTTGCACTGAATCCGCCACTCTAATCAAACTATCTCGACTGACACCCGTCGCGGCATAGACGAAATAAACATAATCATCTTTTTCAAAATAATATTCGCGCAAATCTTCTTCTAATCCCTCGACATCCTCCAAATCATAATCCTTTGCCAAAACTACCGTATAAGTAAACGCTTCTCCTTCATTTTTAAAATTAAAATCCGCCGCCACAACTTCACCATCAAGCCCAGAAAAACCCGTTTTATAAATTGAGCCTAAAAAATACCCCTCATCCATCTGCGGCAAATACATGCCTCCCTCAAAATTCACCAGCATTTCCTCCAAAGATTCAAAATAAACCCTTTCTTCAAGCGGTGCGCCGACATAACTCAAACTTTCTTCGCTCACATTCCCATTACAACCAGCCAACAAAAGCGCCAAGCCAATCAGTAAATTTTTCATAACGATGGGAGTTAAAAACCTTTATTCAAAAACTCAAACTTCCCCTTCCACTTCCCACCGCCAAAAACCTCCACGCCATCAAAATAAACCTTCACCTTCGCTTCCTTGAACCGCAAAATCAGATCCCAATGAATCGCCGAATCATTCCCATTCGGACACTCTTTATAACATTTCCCCAAAGCCATATGTAGCGACTTCTCCATCTTTTCATCAAACAAAATCATCTTCGTCGGCTTTTTAATATTCTTATTCAAACCAAAAGCAAACTCCCCAAAATAACGCGCGCCCTTATCCGTCGCCAAAATTTCCTGCAACCCCGCCAAATTATCACTCTCTTCCTTCACTACTTCACCATCCTTAATCCACAACTTCACCCAACCAAAATCATGCCCACTATAATGACTCGGCGTGTTATAACGAATCACCCCATTAACCGAATTCCGCACCGGCCCAGTAAAAACCTCACCATCCGGCAAATTGCGCTTCCCACAACAAGCCCGCCACTTTTGCCCCTTAATCGATAAACTCAGATCCGTCTCCTCTCCTACAACTCTCACCAAAGAAACCTTCTTCAGCAGATCAATAAACTTTTCTTCCAACTTCTCCACTTTTTTCCAATCCAAAAGACAACTATCAATCACAAAATCTTCCCACTCTTCCGTCGGCCATTGCGCCACCGCCGCACTTGCCGCATTTGGGTAATAAAGCAAGCACCACCTCTTTTCCTGTAAAATATCGCCTAAAGGTTTCAATGCCAACGCCCTCATCGCCTGCTTCTCACCAGCCACACCATTCATCTCATAACGATTTTCGTAACCCACAATCTGCACCATCGCATCGTAACTTTTCACCACCTGCTTATCCAAATTCGTCACATGTTTGATTTGACTATCCGAAGCTTCTTCCATAAAAATCCGCCCCAATTCATTCGTCCCAAACTTCACATCAACATTTGCCCCAACCCTGATCGCTTCACGAAAAACCTCTTTCACCAGAGGATAAGTGTCAAACCCATGTCCTTTTAAAACCAAATTCTCGCCCTTCTTCAATTCCAATGAATAATTCACAATCACTTCCGCCAGCTTCCTTAATTTCGTTCGATCAATCATCTTCAAAGAAAAAGTTGCCATTTCACATTAATAATATTAAAGTTCTCTGGCAAGTTTAAACCGCGCCGGGGTAGCTCAGTGGTAGAGCAAAGGATTGAAAATCCTTGTGTCGGGAGTTCAATCCTCCCCCCCGGCACCA
>CAZVOZ010000028.1:0-3059 GCA_964629065.1 uncultured Candidatus Peribacteria bacterium | reverse complement strand
AAACCGCTCCTTATAAAGCTTTTTAAACGCGTCCGGCGTAAACTTTCCTTCATTCGTCACGATTTTCTTAAACAAATTCACCGGCACCCGATCGTGTGAATATTTCACTTGATCATAAATAATATCCTTCGAACAATGCTGTTTGCTATGCGATTTCATAAACACTTCCCCGCGCTTCTGCGACTTCCATAAACTAAACTTCGTCGTATCAAAAAACATATACGCCGGCACATTTTCCAAATGAAACTCCGAAATAATACTGTGCGTCCCCGGATCCATCACGAAATGCATCGTATCCTTGAAAGTCAACGCGCCAAAAAACAACATATCAATCTGCTTGTGAATGTGTGAAAGCATATAAGCCGGAATCACCTTAAATGGAATCTCCGCCGCATGCATACTCTCGATATTGCTTTGCGACTTCTCCAAATCCTGCTCCGCAATCACCACCGTAAAATGCCTCCCCGATCGTTTCAAACTCAATAAAACATCTTGCACTGTATGACTATGATCATGAATCAAAATCGTTTTACCTTCCACATCCAACGCCGCAGCATGCTGCAAAATCTCCGTCTTATGCGCCCGCGCCACCGCCAAAATCTTCTCGATCTTCTTTAAAGCCTTATGCTTCCACCCCTCACAATTGCCTTTCAAACACAATAAATCCTTCTCAAACTCCATCGTCATCTGTGCAAAATGATAATTCAATACGCCAAACTTCGGTTCCGTATTTGAAATAATATCTTTCAGCTCATGAAACTGCTCACAAAAATTCTTCACATCCTTTCCCGAAAAATTATCAATCGAAACCATCAAGGCTCGCAACACCAAATCTGCCAAATCACGCGTACCAATCTCTGTTTCCAGATCGCGCAAAAGCTTTGAAAACAAATCAATATTCATCTTTAAGTGATTCTAAAAAATAAATAAACCGAAGCAATCATCAACATCCCGATCGTGATCGGCAAAGCATATTTCAAATGATAAAGGAAAGTGATCTCCGCACCATGCTTCTTCGTCAAGCCGGCCGCCACGACATTCGCCGAAGCGCCCACCAAAGTCCCATTCCCACCCAAGCAAGTCCCCAGCGTTAAAGCCCACCACAACACCGAAGCATCTCCAGTCGTCACTTGCGTCTGAATCCCCGCAATCACCGGCAACATCACCGTCACAAAAGGCACATTATTCAAAACCATCGACACCAAGCCACAAGTCCATAAAATCAACAAAGCCAAATACAGCAAATTATCCGTCGCGCCAACAATAAACTGACTCAATTCGGTTAAAACCCCCGTACTCTCCACCCCTGCCGACATGATAAACAAACCCGAAAAGAACAACAAAGTGCTCCATTCCACCGAATGCAAAGCCTCTTCGATCTCCACTCGCTTCTTCGTCAATAAAGCCAATAAAACCGCGCCACAAAAAGCGATCACATGCGTCGGTAATCCCAATTGCCTTTGAAACATAAAACCCAAAACCGTCAAAATCAAAACTCCCACCGTCGCAATCACAAAATCCTTATGAATCACTTTTTTCGCAAATTGATTCTTTACTTTCTTAATAATCACATTCGCTACAAACAACTCCACCAAATTCCCCGAAACTGGTTTTAACTTTTTCCGATGCACAAAAACTAAAGCACTCGTCACAAAAATCGCACAAAACAATACCGGAATCCATAAATTCCTCACGAAATCCATGAAATTCAGTCCCGCATAACCACCGACAATGATATTCGTCGGATCACCAATCAAAGTCAAAGCACCGCCAACACTCGAGAGCATCACTTCACCCAAAACATAAGGCCGCGGATCGCGCCCCATTCCTTTTACTAATTGAATCGTCACCGGCACCAACAAAATAATAGTCGTCACATTATCCAAAACCGAAGACACCACACCCGTAATAATTGAGAAAAGCAAAAATATCGCTAGGGGATTGCCCTTTGTAAAAGCCGCAATCCTCACACTCATCCATTCAAAAATACCACTCTTCGACGCAATATTTACTAAAAGCATCATCGCCAAAAGCAACAAAATCGTCTCAAAATCAATCGCTAAAATCGCCGCTTCCGGATCAATAATGCCCAAAACAATCATCAAAAGTGCGCCGGTCATGGCGACGACCGCTTTATCATAAAGTTCAAAAATTATCAGAGCAAAGGAGAGAGCGAAAATTCCAAGTGCCAAATAAGTCAGCATGGAAAAATACTACTCTTCTAAAAACCAATGTCAACTGATACAATCAGATCAAATCATTTAACAGTTTTTCTATGGAAGTTACTGTTGCCTATAAGCACCTTAGTTCAGCCGAGGAGCTCGAATTTAACGATTACATCACGCCGAAAATTCACTCTTTCCAGCCATTACTCACCAAATTCAGCGATGACAGTAAAAATCTGAAAATCCATGTCGAGAAATTTGAAAAACACAATGCTTTCAAGCTCGAAATGCGCCTTCTCCTTCACTCTAAAGAATTAATTGCCGAAGAAACCAGCCACTCTTTCACTAAAGCCGTTGACCTAGCTAAAGATCGCTTAACAACTCAATTAAAACGCCACATCGCCCACCTACAAAAGCATCGCGAGCATCAATCCATTCGCACGGTGTAAAACAATAAAAAAAAGAGGAGAGACTTATTAGCCTCTCCTCTTTTTTTAAAAGTGCTCAATTACTGAGCAACTTCTTCTTCCATCACTTCTTCTTCAGAAGTTTCTTCCATCATGGCTTCTTCTTCAGAAGTTTCTTCCATAACTTCTTCTTCCATCATAACTTCTTCTTCCATCATAACTTCTTCTTCTTCAACTGCTTCCTCTTTTGGAGTACAAGCTGTGAAAGCAAGAGATGTCATGCTTAGAAGTGCAAGCATAAGGAGTAACTTTTGCATGGGTACAAGTTAAATAATAAATATATTTTTTAGTGACCGAAATCACTAGACCAGATTATACGCACAGAAATTCAAAAGACTAATAGATTTTATTGACACTCTAAAAAAATATCGTCTACCACCTCTCGATCATTTTTAACTTTTAACTTTTAACTTTTAACTTTTAACTT
>CAZVOZ010000027.1:0-9302 GCA_964629065.1 uncultured Candidatus Peribacteria bacterium | reverse complement strand
TCTTGCATCCCCAAAGACTCAATTCTTTGCAACAAAGCTTCGCGCACGGCATCTTCATAACCAGAATAAGTATGAATCACATACCAATTTCGACCTGTATCTTTTGCTTGTCTTGACATTGAAAGAGAAATTAAGAAGCCAATTTAGTAACCGCGAAATCATGCAATTCGCTTAGACCATAATCTACAAGACCCAAGAACACACCCACTACTGCACAAAAAATCAAAACAATCACTGTCAATTTCACCGCTTGCTGCCTTGTTGGCCAGCTCACCTTGTGCAACTCTTCGAAACTCTCCTTGATGTAATTTGAAACCGGATTTTTCTTCATTCTGTCAGTCTTTTTAATGCACCCCTAAAAAGGGCGCGGGCTAAAGTGACCAAATCATAACACTCCCACCTCCAAACTTGCAAGTAAAAAACTCTCTTTTTATCTCTTTATCTCCTTATCTTTTTATCTAATTTGTGCTATAATTCCCTGATGCAAAAACTCTCACATTTCTTAGTTAGGCTGCTGCTGACTTCCGGCGCAATTCTCATTGCGACGAAATTAACCGCGCTCGCTGGCTCTTTGCCGCCAGTAAGTCCCGAAGTGTTCAGTCAAAATCAGCTTCCTACACCACCGACCGATCAAAGCGGCCAGCAACTCCTTTTAACTGTGCTGTTTTCCGCCGCCGGCTATGTCAAAACCATCGTTGCCGTTCTCGGGATCGGTATTATCAGTTACATCGGTTACCAACTCGTCTCAGGTGGTGAAAATGAAGACACGATCACTAATGCAAAAAAGGGCCTTACTATGGCCGTTCTCGCTTTCGTTATCATCAGTATGTCCGAAGACATCGCTCAAATTTTCGACATGAGCGAAGGCACGCTCCTCCAAAATCCTCAACAAATCCTTCAGCGCGTCCATCTTTTCGATAGCCAAGTCGAACTCGGCATCACCTTCATCAAATACATCATCGGCATCGTCGCCGTTTTAGGACTTGTGCGTGCCGGTTCCGTCTTTATTATCGGTGGTGCGAACGAAGAAAAACAAACCGAGGCGCGCAATATCATCATCTTCACCGCCGCCGCCTTCGCGATCATCTTCGCCGGCGAAATCTTCATCGACAAAGTCTTCTACAAGGTCAATCGCGAAATCTATTCTGGAATTACCGGTGTTCATCCTCAATTGGATGCCAAAGAAGGCGTCGAGCAAATCGTCGGTATCACCAATTTTATCGTCAGTTTTCTTGGACCACTCGGCGTGCTTGCACTCATTTACGGCGCGGTACTTTATGCCACTTCCGGCGGCGAACAGGATCAAATGGACAAAGCCAAACGCATCATCGTCGCTTGTGTCATTGGCCTCGTGATAATTTACGGCGCTTTTGCCCTTGTTAGTACTGTAATCGCCGGTCGGCTCGAAGATCTTGGCGCTGTCGCAAACTAAAATATGAAAAAATTTCTCCAAAAACTAGTCGTCGCACTCCTGATGATTAACCTCGGCCTAACCGTCCAAGCCTTCGCTGCGAATGTCCCCGCCGTCGATCAAGTGCCTTCACCGATCGACACTCTCCAGTCCATCGGCGAACAAACCGAACTGCCATCGTTTGATGGTACAGGACAGCATGCCGACGCACCGCCCGATTTTGCTCAACCTGGCGTTGGCACGCTCACTAGTCCTGTCTACTTTGCCCTCGATATTTTCCGCTTAGTGATGAGCACGATCGCAATGCTTTATGTGATTATTACCGCCATAAAACTCCTTGGAAGCCCCACCGAAGACGAAGCTACCAATGCCAAGCGCAAAATGCTTTGGGGTATTGTCGGTCTCGTCCTTATTCAGTTTGCCGATACGCTCGTCAAACGGATGTTCTTTGGCGAACAAGGCGAAGCCTTCGAAGACGCCGCCTCCGTCGAACTTTTCGCGGACGAAAGTACTAAACAAATCCGCGGTATTATCGGCTTTATCCAAATTTTCATCGGTGTTGTTGCTGTTCTCGTCTTAGTGATTCGTGGTTTCACTCTTTTCGTCGGACTTGGCGATGAAGAAGCCGTTACTAAAGCCAAAGAGCAAGTCATCTACGCCGCCGTTGGTTTGGTGGTCGTTGGCCTATCTGAAGTGGTCGTTCTCGGTTTCATCTTTCCAGAAAACGGCGCAACCCTTCCTCGTGTCGAAGCTGGTCGCGCCATCATCGTCGGTATGACCAATTTTCTCTCCGGCCTCATCGCTCTTTTCTCTTTCGTGATGCTCTTCGCCGCCGGTTATCAATATGTCACCGCTGGCGGCAACGACGAAGTGACCGAAAAAGTTAAAAAAAGCTTCGTCTCCGCCGTTCTCGGCTTATTGATTGCCTTCGGCGCCTTCGCCTTCGTCAACACTTTTGTCAAATTAGAAGCCCGCGTTCCCGAACCGGAAAACCAATCCCCAGATCCCGTGACCTACTTATTTGAAAATCCCAGCGAAACAGTATATAAAAGTTAAAGCACCCTATGGCTAAAAACCTCATTCAAAAAATAGTCGCGATCCTCGTCATTCTCTTGCTTTTGGCCGGTGTTTTTTCGTTCTTCATGATTCCTCAACAAGCCCAAGCCTCTGCTTTGGAAGACTTCTTTCAGCAAGATGATGGGGGACTCAGCTTTACTGATTATCAAGGTGGTGTTGTCGAACTAACTGACGATCAGGGCTACGACCCATCGCTCGTGCAAGCAACCGACGCACGCTCCTACATTCTCCGCATCGTTAATTTCGCCCTCGGCTTCCTCGGCTTAATCGCCGTTATCATGGTGATTTATGGCGGCGTACTTTATGTCACTTCCGCCGGCGAAAGTGATGGTCCCGACAAAGGAAAAAATGTCATCAAATTCTCCGTCATCGGTCTTTTAATCGTCCTCGGCTCTTTTGCCTTCGTTAACACTGTTATCCGCGGTGCCGGTGGTGGTGGTGATGGCGGTAACGGTCAATATGTCGTCGGGCCAAATCAAGGAGGCAGTTTCAACGCTTCCGCAACCGAAGTCCGCACCATTGCTCGCGAAATCTACAGCAACTTCATCCTTTTCGCTGAAAGCTACGAAGAAATCAAAAACATTCAAGCCGACTTAAAAAAACCTCAACTAGACTACCAACAAGCCGACGATGTCACCAAAGCCGATCAATTAACCTTCCTCGACAGCGCCCGTTCCAAACTCTTGAATATTCGCAGTCGCATGCCGAAATTCTCTGCTACCTACACAACTATTAACGACCTCGTTCGTTTCCTCGATAGTTACACCGCTCAAATTAGCATCATCGGCCGCAACGAAACCGACGGAAATACCGTCATCGAAAAACGCTTCGCTACTTGGGGGCGTTTCCGCGAAGCCTTCCTTTCAGATAATCCTGATCAAGATGGCGCACTTATCTCTCTCGTTCAACCAATTAAAACCGACTTCCTCCAATCCCTCGACATTAGCATCGCCAAAATCGACACTATCCACGCGGGACTTGGCGATGTCGATCCCGCCGCTGCCGGTTCAACAATCGGACTCCTCTACGAAGACTTAAATGGAAAATACGAAGCTTTCAAAGCCGAAATAAACGATTGGAGCATCAACAATGATGCCAGCGAAGTCGACCAAGCCGGCCAACGCCTTTACGAAGCGATCCAAGCAACAGTCAAATATGAAGACGCCCTCCGCGACCTCAAAAGCGTCATCGCCCGCCTGCGCGCCGATGTCGTCAGCGGCAACGCCCCTTTATATGTCAATTTTGATGTCCTCGAATCCATCGACCCTGCCGGCGGTAATATTGTCGAAGTTGATTGGAGCCGTATCGAAGGCCGCCAAACCGTGGATGGTCAAAATATAGCCATGCCTGCCGATGCTGTCGATTGTAATGTCGTCCGCCAAGATCAGTCCGCCGAAGTCCTCGGCACCACTTTCCGCCAATGTATCTTCCGCCACCCCGGAACTTACACCGCCACTGTCATCATCAATTCCAACGACCCCACCCAATATGTCAGCGGCCTTAGTACTTTAACAATCAAAGTCAATCCACCAACCACCAAAATCAATATGGATGTGACCTTTGGTGACAAAACCATCGAAATTATCGAATACTACGAAACCGGCATTCTCAAAATCGACAAGGATCTCATTCCCGTCACTCTCGAAGAAGCCAAATCTGGCCTTCGTTTCAATACCGACATCGACAATGTCAAAAATTACCGCTGGGATTTCGGCGACGGCGACATTCAGGAAGGAGCTAATCTTAATACTATATCCAAAATTTACGACATCGCTGGTCGCTACCTCGTCACCCTCGAAGTAACCAATGCTCTCAATCAAATCGATCGCAAAATCTTCACTCTCGATGTCGGCAATGTCGCCGGGCGTATCAATGTCTCTCCAGGCGGCGAACTCTTTATTAACACGCCAATTCGCTTCACCGCCGAACAATCCACCGCCGTCGGTGGTAGTATCCGTGGTTATGAGTGGAGTATTACTCCTGAAGGCGGCCAAGCCCTCGACCTCGCCGCAAATAGTGGCCGCTCCAATTTCGCTTATGAATTCAAAGACCCCGGCGTTTACATCGTCAACCTCCGCGTCGTCAGCCAAGCCGGCACCGGCCAAGCCCCGCCACTTCGACTCATTCTCAAATCCAAACCGCCCGTTGCCGTCATCAAACATGAAATTCCCGAAACCAACCAACCATCCACCGTTCACCTCAACGCCGCTGGCAGTTTCGATCCCGACGGCCCATCCGAAAACCTCGTTTACGAATGGCGCATCACTCCCGAAAGCAATAACGGCGAAAACTGGCAAGTACTCGAAGGTGCTGTCGTAAACGGCATCGTCAGTCAGCGCGACCCGATTATCAAATTCAAAAAATCTGGCGACTACGACATTAGCCTCAAAGTAATCGACCAACGCACTCTCGACGCCGACATCGACGAAGAATCTAACACCGACACCTTTAAACTAAACATTGACCGCGTCCTCGATGTCGATTGGGTCGAAGAGCAAGAAGTCACCGCCGTTGTCGGCGACACTGGTTATGCCACTGTCAATTTCGGCATCATCAGCGATAATGCCGTTGCCTACGAAGTCGATTTTGGTGATGGCGAAACCGAAAGCGGCGAAATCGCTGATCGCACAACCTTCACCCACACCTACACTTCCGCCGGCCGCTACGAAGTCGAAGTAACCGTTTACGACGACGAAGACAACGACAACAGCCTCACTCGTCGCTTCTTTGTTGGTGGCGGCGATACACCAGTCGCCCGCGCCGCTGTCGAAGTTGATGGTAACCAAATCCTCAACCTCAACGACCCGATCCGCGTTAGCACAAGCGATGTTGTTACATTCGACGCTTCAGAATCAAAAAACATCGACGGCACTGGCCGTGACCTTGTTTATCAATGGGATTTTGGTGACCTCGGCACTAGTTCCAAACGTCGCGACACTCACAAATATCGTGAACTCAGCCCAGCTCGTGAAGGCTTCTACACCGTCAAACTTCGCGTCAGCGACCAAGACGACCCAACCAAATTCGACGAAGACGAAATCTATATTAATGTCGTCAACGAAGCGCCATATTTCTCTTCCGTCCAAGGCACGCTCGTCGACAATGACCAAAATGGCAAACCCGTTACGCCGACCGAAATCGACATGCGCGTTTTCGGCGCCACCGACGAAGACGGCCAAGTCGTCAAATACAAATGGTGGTATTTCGACCTCGACGACCCGAGCGAACAACTCGGTATTCGCATCACCGACACGCCTTCTACTCGCCTCACCATCGGCACTCGCGGCCGCGAAGGCCAAGAAGTTACCTACGGCTTCGGCCTCGAAATCACCGACGACAGCGGCATGAGCTATTCCAACCAAGATGAAATCGACAGCGGCAACCACGCCACCATCGAAGTTATCAACGGTCAAAACGCTCTTCCCGTCGCCAAATTCGCCGCCAGCGCTAGCTCCGTTTTTGTCGGCGACACCGTCGTACTCACTAGTTCTTCCACCGACGCCGACGGCCAAATCACCACCTATATTTGGGATCTCGAAGGCGACGGCTTCTTCAACAACGCACCCACCGACGAACCTTCTATCGAATACAACTTTCCTGCCAAAAACATCGAAGGCGTCCAAGTTCGCCTCAAAGTAATCGACGACAAAGGCGGCGAAGCCACTTCTGAACCAATCAAAATCATCGTCGACTCCAACGCCGAGCCACCAGCGGCCGCTTTCACATACCGCGTAATCGACGGTAGCAAAGGGATGAAAGTCCAATTCACTGACAATTCCCGCGTCGACACCGACGCCGGCGCCCAAATCATCGCCCATCATTGGGATTTCGACACTGCTCTCAATTCCCCCAATGGCGACAGCGATGGCGATGGCGTCAAAGACAATGACATCGACTCCAATTTCCCCAGCCCTTCACGCCTTTACACCAAAGTAGGTACCTACCAAGTCAAACTCACTGTCACCGACAGCCAAGGCAACCAAGATTCCGTCACCAACGCCGTCCAAATCCCTCTTTCTAAACCGCCAACCGCCGCTTTCAAATACCAAATCATCAACGGAAAAATCGTTTTTGAAAACAACTCTCAGCCCGATCCCGAATCTCAAACAACTTTAGAAAAATACATTTGGGATTTTGACCTCGACTCTGAATTCCCCAGTTCTGACAGCGATGGCGACGGCGATAGCGAAAACGACACTGATTCCGAGCTCAAATCTCCCGTCTACACCTACCCAAATCCCGGCACTTACCAAGTCAAACTCACCGTCATCGACAGCCAAGGCTCCCGCGACGAAGTCACCAACGAAGTGATCTTTATTGGCCTTCCAGGTCCAAACCAAGGCACCTCCACTCCAATCCAAGGCTCTACCTCCATCGGTACAACCCCAAGCAACATCAAGGCCCTCCTCAACACCACGCCAAAACCTGCCGCTGATAGTATTCTTTATCTCACCGGCACCAGCGCCCAAGTCAAATTCGACTTCCGTGATTCTCTCGGCGATATCGCTTATTACGCTGTCGACAAAGACATCCTCGTCGATAGCAACGGCGACGGCATCGCCGATAATGACGAAGACTTCAAAACCGTCCTCTCCGGCACTTGGACCACTAATTACCAAAAAACTTCCAGCCGCAAAGTCGCCCGCCTCACCGTCGTCGATCGCAACGGCCGCCAAGACAGCGTCAGCCAAGAAATAATCTTTCAATAAAAACCTATGAACGAAACAAACAACACCACCGACCTTAATCCAACTACACCCGCGCCACAACCACAACCAACCCCACAACCACCACTTCAGCCACTCACGCCAAAACCGAAAAACACTTTGCGCAAACTACTTCTCGTCATCGGCGCGACCCTCGGCGTGCTTTTTATCGCCGCCTTCGCCCTCGTCGCCCTCACTAAACCCGACAGCGAAAGCCCTCTCGCCGCCGCCTTCGGCTTCACCGACTTCCAATTCATCAGCGGCCTTATCCTCTACATTCACAGCGTTTTCGCCATCGCCGCACTCACAATCCTCGTTTTCACACTCATCGCCCTTTTTCACGCTGCCAAAACACCCATCGCCGACCTCATCAATAAAAAAGCCAAAACCAAAAAAGCCACCATCTTCGTCGCTTCATTCCTCGCCTTCATGTTCATTTGGGGCGGATCTTACCTTTTCTTAGACGCAAAACGCCCAATTGATCCCGATAGCATTCCCACAGTTATCACCACACCCGAAGACACTTTGAACCTCTCAGCACCAATCGAAGTAATCTTCAATGCCTCCGAATTCACCTTTGACCAAGACAAATATCAAATCGTTTCGCACAATTGGAACTTCGGCGACACCGAAACCGCCACCGGCCAAATCGTTTCCCATCGCTACACCGAAAAAGGCACATTTGAAGTCACTTTAGAAATCGTCCTTCGCAATAAAAAAACTGGCACCCTCGAATCCGGCGGTACGCACAACCTCGTCGTTTCCGTCACTAATGAAGCCCTCAGCGCCAAATTCTCCGCCGATCCTCAAACCGGCGGTATCCCTCTAAAAGTCCAATTCGACGCCAGCGAAAGCACCGATCCCGACGGCTTCATCGAAACCTACGAATGGGATCTCGACAACGATGGTAAATTCGACGACGGCGAAGGCCAACAACTCGAACACACTTTCGAAAAAATCGGCAAATACCTCGTCAAACTCCGCGTCACCTCTTCCACCGGCGAATTTAATGTCGCGGAAAAACAAATCAACGCCATCAAAGAACAAATTCCCACCGCCGAAATCACCATCTTAAATGAACCTGACAGCTTCCTCGTTGGCAATAATTACAATTTCCAAGCTACCGAAGCCAATTCTCCCAATGGCCAAGTCCGACGCTTTGTCTGGGACTTTGGCGACGGCTCACGCTCCCAAACCGGCTCCAAAGCTTCCAAAACTTTCGCTGCTCCCGGAACTTATCAAGTCACCCTCACCCTCACCGATGAAACTGGCGTCGAAGGCAGCGTTAAACGCATTATCACCATCGGCACCCTCGGCAGTGCCCCGCGCGCCGTTTTGCAAACCATTCCTGCGCTCGCCGCAAACACCACAAAACTCCAAGGCAGCGCGCCATTTGCCGTCCAATTCAGCGGCGAAAACAGCCTCGACAGCGACAATGACATCGACCTTTACGGTTGGGACCTCGATGGCGACAAAACCTCCGACCAATTCGGCGAAAACTTAAACTACACCTTCCAAAACGCCGGCACATATAATGTCACCCTCCAAGTCACCGACCGCGACGGCAATAAAGGCAGCGCTACAATCACCGTCGAAGTCCTCGCCCAAGGCCTCGCCGCGCTCGTCACCGCCGACAAAAACGAAGGCACCGTTCCGCTCACCGTCAACTTCGACGCCAGCGCCAGTAGCTACAACGGCGGCCAAATTACTAGTTACCTTTGGGACTTCGGTGACAATACCGGCGAAAAACTCGGTGCCGCCAAAATCAGCCACAAATACACCACAATTGGTACCTATAACGCCGAAATGACCGCCATCGCCGCCGATGGCACCCGCAGCAGCAAAACCGTCATCATCACCGTCCGCGAAACCCCGCTCGCCGCCTGCTTCGATAGCGTTTTCCAAAGCGGCCCCGCGCCACTCACTACTACTTTTGACCCTTCCTGCTCCACCGGCACGATTAGCAGCTACTTCTGGAACTTCAGCGACGGCGGCACCTCCACCCAAGCCAAACCAATCTACACCTTCACCGAACCCGGCCTCTACACCGTCATCCTCGAAATCTCCGACAGCGCCAACAACATCAGCGAATTCAGCAAGGTGATTGA
>CAZVOZ010000026.1:4835-9708 GCA_964629065.1 uncultured Candidatus Peribacteria bacterium | reverse complement strand
ACGACTTCGTCGAAAGGGATGAAGCTTTCGATGCCGGCGATGGCCATATCGGAGGCGCCGATGGCGGCTTGGGTGCCGATGGCGTTGCGTTTGGCGCAAGGGACTTCGACGAGGCCTCCGAGTGGATCGCAAACGAGGCCGAGGTAACTTTTTAGTCCGATGGCAGCGGCGTGGAAACATTGGCTGGGAGTGCCACCGCGCATTTCGGTCAGTCCGGCGGCGGCCATGGCTACTCCGGCACCGACTTCGGCTTGGCAACCGCCTTTAGCGGCGGAAAGAGTTGCGCCTTCGGCAATAATTAGGCCAATAGCGGAAGCAGTGAACATGCCTTGAAGCAATTTGCGTTTGCCGGATTTGAAGTGTTCGACGGCGGAAAAGAGGACGCCAGGGATGACGCCGGCACCGCCGGCAGTAGGGAAAGCGACGATGCGACCCATGCAGGCGTTTTGTTCGGAGACGGCGAGGGCGTAGGCGATTGCGCGAATGCCGACTTTTGAGGCGAAGACTTTGGACATGGTTTTAGTTGCTTTCCAAGCTTTGTTGGCGTCACCTCCGACCATACCCATGCGGGATTTTTTGGTCGATTTGACGCCACGCATCACAGCGTCGAACATGACATCGCGAGTTTTTTTCATTTTATCGCGGACGGCGGGAAGAGATTTACCGGAACGCTCGGCTTCGAAGCGCTTGGCAACTTCGGCAATGGAGATTTTATAGTGTTTGCAGTGAGCGAGGACTTCTTCGGCGGTTTTGAATTGGTATTCCATATTTATTGGGTTTGAAGTTTAGAAAGGGAACGAATGAAATCGATACCGGGTGTTTTTTCGAGTTCGAGGACTTCGTTTTGGGTGATGCGGCGACCTTCGAGGCCGAAGACGGTGAGGGATTTGTCGGCGTAGAGGCTATGTTCGACTGAAGTAACTTCGGTATCAGGAAGTTGTTCGATTTTCTTTTTGAGGTCTTGCCAGATTTCGTCTTTATCATCATGGCAGATAACGAGCGATAAACATTTGCCGGCGGAGCCGTGAAGGAGGACATCGAAGTTATCGATTTTGATTATTTCGATCATGCCGCCGCCAATCGAACGACCCCAGACAGACATTTTGTCTTTGCCGTTGGTGAGGAGGACTTCGACGGTGTTGGGATGACAGTCAGCGCCGAGGTCTTTGGGGATAAATTCGTATTTGAGGCCGATTTTGTCGGCGAGTTCGAAGCTTTTAGCGATGTTTGGATCACTGGTCTTGAATTTCATCACGCCGGCGAGAAGCGCGCGGTCGGTGGCGTGGCCTTTGTAAACTTCACCGAAAGAGCCGTGAAGGTGAAAGGTTACTTTTGTCGGAGTGTGATGGTATAGGGCGCGGGCGAATTGGCCGATTTTACATGCGCCGGCAGTATGAGAGCTGGATGGGCCGACCATGATTGGTCCGGCGATGTCAAAAATGGATAAAGTGGACATTTTGTAAATTGGCTATTTTTTCCAGTTTAGCAATTCGTAGGAGATTGTCTAGGAAGTGGCTAAAAAGCAGTTGATGTAAAGTAGACTCTCTGCTATAATGTTATGAAATCATCAAAGATGAGAAGATGCCTTTGTCGAATCTATTTTTGAAGGAAATCCTTTTAGTGAAGCGTGGCTTGTGATATTTTGAGCCTACTACTTCTTAAATTTGATCTTTATGTTTTATCTTTTTGGAATTGTCTTATTCTTGATCCTAATTAGCATTCGTGAGGTGAAGCAATATCAGCGTGGCGTGCGTTTTACTTTGGGGAAGTACTCGGGGAAATTGGTAGAACCGGGGTGGAGATTGGTTTTTCCGGTGATTCAGCAAATGACAAAGGTAGATATTCGGACGAAGGCGGTAGATGTGCCAGATCAAGAAACGATTACGAGTGATAACATTTCGATTCGGATTAATGCGGTGATTTATTACAAGGTGAGCGATGCGTCGAAGGCGGTGTTGGAAGTGGAGAATTTCTTTTATGCGGTTAGTCAATTGGCGCAAACTACGATGCGTAATGCGGTTGGTGAAGTGAATTTAGACACTTTGTTGAAAAAGCGTGATCAGATTGCCCAAAATATTGAAACTTCGATCGCGACAGCGGCGGATCAATGGGGTGTTAAAGTGGAATCGGTTGAATTGAAGGATGTTTTGTTGCCAGCGGATTTGCAAAGAACGATGGCGAAGGAAGCGGAGGCAGAAAGAGAAAAAAGGGCGGTGATTATTAAAGCGGAAGGTGAAGTGGCGGCGGCAGACAATATGGCGAAGGCGGCAACAACTTTGGCTTCGGCGCCGGGTGCATTGCATTTGCGCACTTTGCAAACGATTAATGATTTGTCTTCAGATCAATCAAATACGACGATTTGGATGGTGCCGATCGAAGGATTGAAGGCTTTGGAAGGTTTGTCAAAATTGGGCGGAAAATGAGAGTTTACGGAATTTTAGCGAATCCGGCGGGACATTCTTTGTCGCCGCAAATGCACAATGCGGCGTTTGCGGCTTTAAAGATTGATGCGAATTATGATCGATTTGAGATTGATCCTCAGCGCTTAGTGGAGTTTTTGATGGAAGTGCGAGAACGACCAATTGCGGGATTATCGGTTTCTTTGCCTTTTAAAGAAGTGGTGATGGAGTTTTTGGATGAAGTGAATGTAGAGGCGCAGGCGATTGGGGCGGTGAATACGATTGTGAATGATGGTGGTTTTTTGCGCGGGATGAATACGGATTTTATCGGTTTTCAAAAGTCGATCGAAGGTTATGATTTTGATCGCGCAGTGGTTTTTGGTGCAGGTGGAGCGGCGAGGGCGGTAATTTATGGACTTTTGGATTTGGGCGTGAAGGAGATTGTGGTGCAAAATCGCAGTTTTGAGAAAGCGGAGAATTTGGCGCGGGAGTTTGGCGTTTCGGCGGCGCAGGCGGAAGAAGTTTTGAGCGGTGATCTATTTGTACAGACGAGCGCGATTTGGCATGACAAGGATCATTCGGCGATTGAAAATTATCTT
Source organism: uncultured Candidatus Peribacteria bacterium (assembly GCA_964629065.1). GTDB lineage: Bacteria > Patescibacteriota > Gracilibacteria > UBA1369 > LOWO2-01-FULL-3 > CAYORB01. The sequence continues at coordinate 6,710 of CAZVOZ010000026.1, read as the reverse complement.
AAGCCAGAAAATTTGGCCGACTTTAAATTGGTGACGGATATTAGTTATAAGCCTTTAATGACGCCTTTATTACTGGCAGCGCAAGAAGCAGGAGTGGAAATTGTGAGTGGTGAAAAGATGTTATTGTTTCAAGCGGTGAGGCAATTTGAAATCTGGACGGGTCTTGAAGCGCCTATTTCCGTGATGGCTGAAGTTTTGAATAAAAGATGATTGTGGTGAGGACGCCGAGGGTGATGTACGTGTCTGCGAAGTTGAAATTTGGCCACGATCCAATGGCGATAAAGTCGACGACGAAGCCATAAGTAAAACGATCAATAAGGTTTCCGAGAGCGCCGGCGATGATTAGAGCGTAGACTAATTTGGTGAGGGGTTTTTGCCAATCGAGATCTTTACGGAAAAAGTAAGTGAGAGTGGGAATTAAAATGAGAGCGAAAAGAATGATGATGATTTTAGGCATTGGTAGACCAAAAATGACGCCGAAATTTTGACTATATTCGATTTGAAAGAAGTCGCCAATGAGTGAAATTGTCGATGGCATTTTAGTGACAAAGTATTTGGATATCTGATCCAGAGCGATTAAGAGGCCAATTAATGAGAGGATTTTTTTCATGTATTGATAGTTGATCTTTTAAAGATTAAAATCAAGCCTACTATGGTGAAAAATCACAAAGGCGGGTTTAAATTCGATGTTATTTTGGCGGCGGCAGTGGGCTTTTTGCTGTTGTTTGGTTTAATTATGATTACAAGTATTGGTGTGCCGAAGTCGATTATGTTGTCGGCGCCGGATATTTTGTATCCGAGTTGTAGTGATGAGGCCGTGGATTGTTATTTGTTGTTCAAAAAACATTTAATGCGTTTGGCGGCCGGTCTATTGGCTTTTTTGGTTGCTTATAAATTTCCGATTAAGATTTGGCGGAAGTTTGCGCCGCTGATGTTTGTGGCGATGGTGGGTTTGCTTTTGTTTGTAATGGTGGCGGGGCAGAATTTTGGCACGATTGCTTCGAATTGGATTCAGGTTTTTGATACTTCGATTCAGCCTTCGGAGTTTGCGCGGCTGGTATTGATATTTTATTTGTCTTATTGGTTTAGCAAGCGCGCGGGGACGGTGGAGAGTTTTCAAGATGGCTTTTTGCCGTTTTGTTTTATTTTGGGATTGATTGTCTTGCCGGTGGTTTTGCAGAATGATTTTGGTGCTTCGTTGGTGCTTTGTTTGATAGGGGTGTCGATTTATTTTATGGCGGGTGCGAGGTTGCGGCATTTGGCGATTGGTTTTTCGGTGGCTTTAATGGCGATGATTATTGCGGTGGCGACGGTGACGCATGTTCAAGAGCGGTTTAAAGGGTTTACGAGTATCGACGAGGAATGTTTGGAAGATTACTGTTGGCAATCACAACAAGCGAATATCGCGGTGGGAAGCGGTGGATTCTTTGGGAAGGGTTTGACGCAAGGGGTACAGAAGTCTTATTGGTTGCCGCAGGCTTCGGATGATTTCATTTTTGCGGCTTCGGCGGAGGAATTGGGCTTTATTCGGATTGTGCTTGTGGTGATCGCTTATTTTGTGATTGGTTGGCGGGGTTATGCGATTGCGCGTGGAGCTCAAAACACTTTTGAAACTTATTTAGCGGTAGGGATTACCACATGGATCGTGGCGCAGGCTTATATTAATATTGGTGTGAATACGGCGTTAATGCCGGTGACGGGAATTACTTTGCCTTTTGTGAGTTATGGTGGTTCGTCTTTGGTTGCTTCTTTGGTGGGAATTGGTATCCTTTTGAAGATATCTGAAAATTCCGATGAAACTTCGAGTGGTATTTACAGGAGGGGGAACCGCAGGGCATATCGTCCCCAACTTCGCCGTTATCGAAGAGGTTAGAA
>CAZVOZ010000026.1:0-4735 GCA_964629065.1 uncultured Candidatus Peribacteria bacterium | reverse complement strand
GGTTCGCGCGGCGGGATGGATAAAAAGTTGGTTTTGGATGAAGGTCTGCGGTTTGAGGGGATTTTTTGTGGGAAGTTGCGGCGGTATTTTTCGTGGCAGAATTTTGTGGATTTTTTGAAGATTCCAGTTGGGGTGGTGCAATCTTTGGTTTTGTTGTGGCGGTTTAAGCCGGCGGTGATTTTTTCGAAAGGTGGTTATGTCAGTGTGCCAGTTTGTGTGGCGGGTTTTATTTTGCGTGTGCCGATTATTTGTCATGAATCGGATTTGCGGCCGGGGTTGGCGAATCGGATTATTTTTAAATTGGCGAAAAAGGTTTGTTTGAGTTTTGAAGAAAGTCGACGGTTTTATGATGGCGAAAAGGTTTTGGTGACGGGGACGCCGATTCGTAGTCGGGTGTTGAATGGCGATGGTGAATTTGCAAAACGGTTTGCTGGTTTGCAACTGCGAAAACCAGTGCTGTTGATTATGGGTGGTAGTCAGGGAGCGGCGGAGATTAATGGTTTAGTAGAAGAGATTTTGGCGGAATTGTTGGAGCGATTTGAGGTGATTCATATGCGCGGAAAAGGTAATTTGCGGCCGGATTTGGAAACGGATGGTTATCGTCAATTTGAGTTTCTGGCGAATGAATTATGTGATTTTTATGCGCTGGCGGATGTGGTAGTTAGTCGCGGTGGGGCGAATAGCTTGGCGGAGTTGGCGATTTTGAAAAAGAAGGCGGTGATTTTGCCGTTGGGAGATCGCGCGAGTCGCGGAGATCAGATTGATAATGCGGAAATTTATGGACGGAAAATTGGTTGGCCGGTTTTGGAAGGACGGGTTGGCGCGAAAGATTTGCTTGAAGCGATTAAGTTGATGGCTCAAGGGCGAATCAAAGATTTTGAAATGAAGAATGCGGCGAAGGAATTGGCGGAATTAATTGTTAAAATCGCAAAATGAAAATCGGAATAAATGGACGATTTTTGATGAAGCCGTTTACGGGGATTGGGCAGTATACGATCGAGATTTTGAAAAGGTTAGATGATAAAAATGATTATTTGGTCATTGTGCCGGAGAAATTGCCGCGGAATTTGGGTGGTTTGTTTGGGAAGAATGTGCGGTTTGTTGTTTTGCCAGAGAGAAAATTGCCGAGTGCGGGGATGCGAAAAACTTGGTGGGAGCAAGTGCAAGTGGCGGAGGAATTGGTGAAGCAAAAAGTAGATAAGGCGTTTTTTCCTTATCCTGGTCAGCCTTGGACGGCGGATTTTTATCGAAAAGTGCCTGCGGTTGTAACGGTACACGATTGTATTCCGTGGATGGATCGTCGTTATCGCCGGGGAATTTTGTCACGATTTTATCATTTACAAAGCAAGCGAAGTCTGGTGTTTGCGGAAAAAATCGTCACGGTCTCGGAGGAATCGAAAAAAGATTTGATGACTGTTTGCGGGCTTGAGGCAAGGAAAATCGAAGTGATTTACAATGGAGTTAGCGAAATATTCGGGACGCGGGCGGAAGTTTCGATTGAGAAACTTGGTTTAAAGAAAAGTGGCTATTATCTTTATGTTGGAGGCTATGATGCACGGAAAAATGTTCCGCTAATGTTAAGTGAATTTGAGCGCGCCAAAAGTGAGTATTCTTTGGTTTTGGCGGGTGGAAAAGTTGTTGAGAGTGGACTTTATCGAAGTTTTGATCAAGCAAAAGATGTTGTAAAGACGGGATTTTTGACGGCGGATGAATTGAATTGTTTGTATCAAAATGCACGCGCTCTGATTAATTTGTCGCAAGCAGAAGGTTTCAATTTACCGGTTTTGGAAGCGGCGAAATGTGGGACGCCTTTGATTATTTCGGATATTGCGGTGCATCGAGAAATTTATGGCGATGGCGCGATTTATGTCGATACAGAAAAAGTTGGCGCTCTTTCGAAAGCTTTGAATAAGCTGGAAGATGATCGCGAAAAATGGCGAAAGAAAGCGTCAGAAGTAGCAAAGAATTATTCTTTTCAAAAGGCCAGCAAAAAAACTGAAGATGTGTTAAATTCTTAATATGGAAATGGGTGGATTGATAACAATTTTGTCGGCGGTTGTTCTGATGCTTTTGCTGTGGGGATTCTTTGCGCGAAGTTATTTAATGGAAGCAAAAAAACGTTTAACAGAACAGTGGCAAGCGATCGTTGCGGGATTAAACAAGAGACATGATTTGATGCCGAATTTGGTTGAGACGGTGAGAATGTATACAAACAATCAGGAAGAGATTTTGGGAGAATTAATTAAGGTGAGACAACGGACGATGCGTTTGCCTCGACTGGATGCGGAAAAAATTGAGTGGGAGCATAAACTTTCTCAATTAGTAAATCGCTTAATTGATTTTGGCCGTACGATGCAGGATCTTTCGATGGATACTAATTTTTTGGAATTGCGGAAAGAGATTGCTGATTTAGAAGAAATTGTGGCAAATAATACCGAACATTATAATGAAATGGTGAGGGCATATAATGAACTGATTGTTGAAATTTGGATGAAGCCCTGGGTGAAAATCCTTGGTTATAAGCCAAAAAACATCTTTGAAATGGAAAAGTAAAAAAAGTCTTGACGGTGAGGAAGTCCTCACCTATACTGGTGAGTACAAGCTTACCAATTTAAATTTATGCAAACTCCTCTAACTGAAAAACAAGAAGCCTTGTTGAATTTCATCGAAGCGTATCAGATGAATCACGGCAAGTCCCCTACCGTGAGAGAAATGAAAGAGCACTTCGGCGTGAATTCAGACAATAGCATTTTGAAACACGTGAAAGCGCTGGAAGAAAAAGGTTATATCGAAAAAGATGATACGCCGCGTGGGATCAAGTTATTGAAAGCAATTAAAGACAAGCTGAGTGGAATTAGTGGTATTCAGCTACCAATACTTGGCTCAATTCCTGCGGGTGGTCCAGTACTAACCGAAGAATATGTAAATGGTTGGATGCGTGTGGGTGAAGATTTGGCAGGAAATGCTAAAGATTATTTTATCCTGCAAGTATCGGGTAATAGCATGATTGATGCGGGGATTTTTGAAGGAGATTTGGTTGTGGTAAATACAAAGAAAGAGGCGCGTAACGGTGATATTGTTGTGGCTTTAGTAGATGGTGGAAATACTCTAAAACGATTCATTAAGGACGGTAGTAAAATTTATCTAAAAGCGGAAAATAAAAACTATAAAGATATTTACGCCAATGATGAACTGTTAGTGCAGGGAATCGTGACAACACTGATTCGCCAATACGGCTAGGAGGCAAGAAGAAGGAAATTTAAAAACTAAATTAATCATCATATTTATTGATGCCATAATTTTCTAACCCCAAAAATATGTTCATCACACTTACAATCGATACTCACCAAAAATTTCTTGGTCGTAAAATTCGTTTCTCCAAAAAGAAAGTAAATATAGCGAGAGATTGGAAAAGACAAATAAAAGTACGCAAACGCAGTTTATGGCAAAGAGTTTTGTCTTGGAGGCAGACAATTAAAAACGGTCATTACAAATTTAATAACCAAGTGGCAGCAATATAAAATTTTAACTAATTGAGATGTTCAATTTGAATCTCAAGCAAAAAGAGCGACAGGTCTTACATATTGATGCTGACGCTTTTTTTGCCTCTGTGGAACAACTAGAAAACCCAGCGTTAGCAAACAAGCCTGTGCTGGTTGGTGGGCCGGAGAGCGGCAAAGGCATTGTGGCGGCGGCAAGTTATGAAGCGCGGCGGTTTGGGATTAAATCAGCGATGCCAATGTATTTGGCAAAGCAAAAATGTCCGCAAGCAATTGTGGTGCCAGGAAATTTCACGCTTTATCGAGCTTATTCGCAGAAATTGAAAAACGTGATGGAGCAGTTTACGCCCGACACCGAAATGGCTTCGGTGGATGAGGCGTATTTGGATATAACTGGCTGTTTCAATGCTGGTGAAATAAATGGCGCAAAAGATTATGCTTTGAAAATTTTATGGGAAATTCATCGCCAAACTGGACTATCAGTTTCTTGTGGAATGGCGAGTAGCAAGATGGTCGCGAAAGTGGCTTCAAGTATTAACAAACCACATAAATTTACGGCAGTTCCTTATGGCAAGGAGCGAGATTTTTTGGCGCCGCTGGAATTAAGGGCATTGCCTGGAATTGGTCCGAATACGACGAAATATTTAGAGAAGTTGGGATTTAGGACAATTGGCGATTTGGCAGAATTATCGCTAACAGATATATTGAAAGTTTTAGGAGTCAGGGGTGTGGCCTTATGGAAGCGTTGCCAAGGATTTGACGACAGCGAAGTCAACGGTGCACGAAGTTTGCCGAAGTCGATTTCGAAAGAACATACTTTTTATGATGCGGTTTTCACTAATGAGAAAGGTTTAGAGGAATGTTTGGAGTTGATGCGCGGTTTGTTAAAACGAATTCTATTTAAATTACGAGCTAATGAGATGAAGGCAGGGATGATTTTTTTAAAATTGCGTTATCAGGATGGTGATGGCAAAAGAAGGTTCGAAGATTTTTCGTTGCAGAAAGCGATCGACATTCCGAGTAGTAGTGATTTACATCTTTTTCCTTTATTCAAAGAATTATTTATGACGCGTGTAGAGCGGAACCGGCGTTTGCGCTTAGTTGGTCTGGGAGTGGGAAATTTAAAACGCAACTACAACCTGAGCTTGTTTCACGAACAAGAAAAGGAGGATTTTCTGTTTCGTGAAATTGATAAGCTGGGACAGCGATTTGGCTTGGAGCGCGTGTATGCTTAG
>CAZVOZ010000025.1:0-9806 GCA_964629065.1 uncultured Candidatus Peribacteria bacterium | reverse complement strand
ATTAACACATCTCCAAAAAATACTCATGCACACTTCGATCATCCGTCAACTCTGGATGAAAACAAGTTGCCATCAATTTTCCATCCCGCGCCGCGACGATTTCGCCGCCACGCAAAGCCAGAATTTCCACGCGTTCCCCCACTTTTACAATCCGCGGTGCGCGAATAAAAACCGCTTTCACCGCCCGCCCACCAAACTCCACTTCCGTCTCAAAACTATCTAACTGCCGCCCATAAGCATTCCGCTCCACCACAATATCCATCACGCGAAGACCCTCCACCCGCTCATCGCCGCAATCCTTCGCCAACAAAATCGCCCCCGCACAAGTCCCCCACGCCGCCAAAGTCCCTTCCGCCACTCGCCGCCGAATCTCCTTATCCAAGCCATAAATCGCCATCAACTTCCCAATCACCGTACTTTCCCCACCAGGAATAATCAATCCACTCACCGCCTCCAAATCCGAAGCCGTCTTCACCCGCACCACGCTCACACCAAGCCCTTCAAGCATCTTTACATGCTCAATCACCGACCCCTGAATATCCAAAACTCCAATAACCTTCATTTTTAATTTCTTTAGTTTTCTAGTTCCCTAGCTTTCTAGTTTCCTAGTTACTGCCGCGACTCGCGTACTGCTGATTAATCTCATCCATCTCAATCCCCACCATTGCCTCGCCCAAATTTTCCGAAACCCGCGCGATCACCGCCGGATCATTGAAATGTAGCGTCGCTTCCACAATCGCCCTTGCCCGTCGCGCCGGATCTTCCGATTTAAAAATCCCACTACCCACAAATACCCCATCACAACCCAATTGCATCATCAAAGCCGCATCCGCTGGCGTCGCAATCCCACCGGCCGCAAAATTCACTACCGGCAACCTCCCCAAATCGCGCACTTCCAACAAAAGCTCCAAAGGCACGCGCTCCAAAATAGCCCACTTCTTCAAATCCCCCTTCCCCATCGAACGCAACGCCTCAATCTCCTCACAAACCGTGCGCATATGCCGCACCGCCTCAATCACATTCCCCGTTCCCGCCTCGCCCTTCGTGCGAATCATCGCCGCGCCCTCTTTAATTCTCCGCAAAGCCTCGCCCAAACAAGTCGCCCCACACACAAACGGCACCTTGAAATCACTCTTCTCCACATGAAACTTATGATCCGCCGGCGTCAAAACCTCACTCTCATCAATATAATCCACCCCAATCGACTCCAAAATCTGCGCTTCCACAAAATGCCCAATCCGCACCTTCGCCATCACCGGAATCGTCACCTCCGCCATAATCCCCTTAATCATCACCGGATCACTCATCCGCGCCACACCGCCATCCTTCCGAATATCCGCCGGCACTCTCTCCAAAGCCATCACCGCCACCGCCCCCGCATCCTCCGCAATCCGCGCCTGCTCCGGCGTCACCACATCCATAATCACCCCGCCCTTAAGCATCTGCGCAAGCCCCCTTTTCAACTTCACCGTATTTTTTTCCTCAGACATAATAATTGTTTAAAGCGTGAGCATTTTAAACATAAAAACATTTGAGATACAATAAAAAACACTACCCTTGATCTCTTGTAATTGGCCAAACGCCCGAGCTAATAGTCGTCCTGATACCCTCTTTTTTGAGAAAGGGACCTCGTCTATGAATCGTATAACGATCAAAAAACATCACATCGCCCTCAGCAACATCTATCACCGACCCTCTCCCTTCCTGCATAACCACTGTTACCGCTTCATTAATCGCGTCGTCAATCCTTCCTGAACCATCTTCAGTTGGAATACTAGGATCATCAAATATTTGTAAATTCGCTAACCCGCCTCCTGCAACAAAAATCCTATCATTGTTATCCACATGCCATTGAGTTACAAGCAAAGAATTCGCATTCGGAATATCCCTCCGGTAAATCGTTGCCTTACAATTCGGCAAAACCATCTCCAATCTCATAGAACGAAGAGCTTTAGCAATTTTATCTTTCGACGAACGCATGATCTTACAAATGTCTGCCGTCTGTCGTGGGTCAAGGTTTAATCTCGACAAATAATCATAGATACCGAGTCCATCTGTAATCATCAAAGGTATCACAGGCATGGTCTGTTCTGCTCTAGTGAGTGGGGTTTTCAAAGGAGCCCCGTTAATCAATTTACCAAGCTCCCTCATCTCATCAGCAACCGAACAGATAACACCAAAATTAGCCATCCATCATTTTTTTAAATAAAACACACTCTAGCAAAATAGTCGCTTTTGTCAAGACCCCATTTTGTAAGGATAATATTTCTCCAAACATTCGCTTTGCTAAAAGGCCCCTCATGAGGGGCCTTTTTCAGGTCTTTCGTACATGTTAGAAAGACCTGATCGCAAAGCTGTTTGGAGAAATATTATCCTTACAAGAACGCTACCAACAACAACGCCACAATATTAATAATCTTAATCATCGGATTGATCGCTGGACCAGCCGTGTCCTTGTAAGGATCACCAACCGTATCGCCAGTCACCGCCGCCTTGTGCGCTTCCGAACCTTTGCCACCAAAATGACCTTCTTCAATATACTTCTTCGCATTATCCCACGCGCCGCCACCAGTCGTCATCGAAATACCCACAAACAAACCAGTGACAATCGTTCCCATCAAAAGCCCACCAAGCGCTTCCGCACCGAGCAACAAACCAACCAAAATCGGCACAACCACCGGCAAAAGCGCTGGCACAATCATCGCTCGAATCGCCGCTTTCGTCACAATATCCACCGCGCGTGAATAATCCGGCTTCGCTTCGCCCGTCATAATCCCCTTAATCTCTCTAAACTGTCTGCGCACTTCTTCCACCACCGCAGTCGCCGCTTTCCCAACCGCTTCCATCGCCATACTCGCGAACAAATAAGGCAAAAGACCACCAATCAAAAGCCCCACCAAAACGCGATGATCCGAAAGATCAAACACCGTTACAATTCCTTCCAAAGCCAATTCTTGCGTATAAGCCGCAAACAAAACCATTGCCGCCAAACCAGCCGAAGCAATCGCATAACCTTTCGTGATCGCCTTCGTCGTATTCCCCACCGCATCCAAAGGATCAGTCGCTTTATCGCGCACCTCCTTCGGCAAATCAGCCATTTCCGCAATCCCACCAGCATTATCCGTAATCGGCCCAAACGCATCAATCGCCACAATACTACCAGTCAAAGACAACATACTCATTACCGCCAACGCCACACCATACAAACCAGCCAACTCATAAGCGCCCAAAATCGCGGCCACAATCACCAAAATCGGCAAAGCCGTCGCTTGCATCCCCACCGCCAAACCTTGAATAATATTCGTTCCATGACCAGTTTCTGAACTCTTCGCAATACTCTTCACCGGCTTCCACTTCTTATCAGTATAATATTCCGTAATCACCACCACCGCCGCCGTCACCGCCAAACCAATCAACGCACAATAGAACAAATTCATCACCGCAAATTGCCCATTATCCGCCATCAACCAATTCGTCACCGGATAAAAAGCCACCGCTGACAAAACCCCCGTCACAATCAAACTCTTATAAAGCGCATTCATAATATTTTCCTTCTTCCCCAACTTCACAAACCAAGTCCCAATAATCGTTGTAATTACCGAAACCGCGCCAATCACCAACGGATACAAAATCGCATTCTCATTACCAGGAAGCAAATTCGCCCCCAAAATAATAATTGCCGCCGCACTCACCACATAAGTCTCAAACAAATCCGCCGCCATCCCCGCACAATCCCCCACATTATCACCAACATTATCCGCAATCACACCCGGATTTCGTGGATCATCCTCCGGAATTCCCGCTTCCACCTTTCCAACCATATCCGTTCCCACATCCGCACCTTTCGTAAAAATCCCCCCACCCAAACGCGCAAACACTGAAATCAAACTTCCCCCAAACGCCAAACCAGCCAACGCCGGCAAATCTCGCGTCACCATATAAAAAATCGTCACACTCAAAAGTCCCAAAGCCACCACAAACAAACCAGTCACCGCACCACCTTCAAAAGCCAACTTCAACGCCGGCTTCAAGCCTTTCTTCGCCGCTTCCGCCGTGCGCACATTCGCTCGCACCGAAACATGCATCCCAATAAAACCCGCTACACCAGACAAAACCGCACCCAATACAAAACCATAAACCGTATTCATCGAAAGACCTACCAACAACATCAAAGCAATAATTACCACCGCAATTATCGCAATCGTCAGATATTGCCTCTTCAAATAAGCCATCGCGCCGTCCTTAATCGCGTCCCCAATCTCCACCATCATCCCCGTTCCTGCCGGCTGACGCATAATCCGCCAAGTCAAAAAAAGACCATACAGAAGCCCAATAACTCCTGCCCCAATCACCCAATAATAAACAGATTCCATAAATAAAAAATTAAAAGAATAGCCTGATTATAAGAGCATCGGCTTTAAGAGCAAGAAAAACCACTTTCCCCCTATTTACAAAAGTATAAAAATGTTTTATAATTCAGATAAAACAAAAACCAATGAAACTCACCGTCAACACCAAAAACCACCTCCACTTTAATTTGCGAAGAAATTCTTCCAAAACCCCCTTCGCCGAGCTTCCATTGGCTAAACAAGCCCAAACCTTGATCGCCGCCGCCACCTCGCGCCGCGAACGCCTATTAAAAGAATTAGAAACTCCTCAAATCGTGCGCATCATTAGCACACTTGATGGTATTCAATCACAAAAAATCCTCAAAGCCCTCAGCTTCTACCGCCGCAACAAAATCATCGATATCATCACTGGCAAGCGCCAAAATGCCGCTGACTTCCTCACAAAACTCGACCCTCGCCTCACCCAAAACTACATCAGCCTCGATTACATTCAAGTCGATCAAGACAGCACTTTCGCTTCCGTTATTCAATTCGTCCGCAGCCACGAAGCCAAAACCGGCAAATTCCCCGCCGTCCTCGTCCTCAACGCCAAAGGCGCGCTCATCGGCGAACTACCCGCCCACCTTCTCGCCCTCGCCCATCGCCACGAAAAAATCCGCAAACACCTAAAACCAATTCCCTACCTGCGACACAACAAAACCGGTGGTGAAATCGCCAAAATCTTCATCAAATACGCCCACAAAAAAATTGCCCTCGTCGACGAAACTAAAAGCATCGTCGGTATTCTTTATGCCGATGACATCCTCCGACTTATCCGCCGCCAATCCAGCAAATCCCTCAATGAATTCGCCGGCGTCAACGAAGAAGAAGACATCCTCGACCCCTCCCTCGCTAAAGTCCAACATCGTTATAAATGGCTTATCCTCAACCTCGCTACCGCATTTCTCGCCGCCTTCGTCGTCGGACTCTTTGACGAAACGATCGCCAAATATGTCATCCTCGCCGCCTACCTTCCAATCGTCGCCGGCATGGGCGGAAACGCCGCCACCCAAACCCTCGCCGTTATCGTCCGCGGCATCGCCCTCAAAGAAATCGAATTCGGCAACGCCAAAAAAGCCATCCTCAACGAAGTCGGCGCCGGCGCAATCAACGGCCTCATCACCGGCCTTATCGCCATGATCATCGCCGTCGCCAGTGGCCAAAGCTGGATTTTTGGGGTCATCATCACCGTAGCGATGATCTTCAACCTCATCGTCGCCGGCTTCTTCGGCGCCATCATCCCCCTCATCATGAAAAAGCTCGGCAAAGACCCCGCCACCTCCGCCACCATCTTCATCACCACCGCCACCGACGTCCTCGGCTTCCTCGCCTTCCTAGGCTTGGCCAGTTTGGTTTTGGCATAAAACATCTGCGCGAAATTTTCACTCTTGACAAAAGAGTTTAAGCCCATAGAATATCGCCTTCAAAAAAAACTAACCAAATTTTATGTCAGAAAGATGTGCCTATGTTGAAGGACAAGCTCAAAGGTGTACTTTAGGAGGAACCCCAACAGTGTCAAAATGTTTAGAAGGTGGTAAATATACTTGTCCTACCTACCGCTCTCGAAATGGAATCTCTCAACAAGTAAACGCAGTTGTTCAGATTGAAGAACCTAGAAGCTAACATATATTTTTAGCCTTCTTCCCCTCTCGCAACTTGACAAAACAGAAAAAACGATTACCCTATTGGCTATTTTTTAAAAACCACTCAAAATGGCAGAAAAGAATTATCCTCGCAATCCACGTACTAAAGGATTAACTATACCACCAAACGATAAAGGTAGACATGAGATTGCAGATCAATTAAAACTCATGGAACTAGAAGAAATCGAAGATTCTTCATCTCCAGTTCGCCCCACGAGACGATCTGTAGTTCAAAGGCTTACAAATTGGTTCAAAGGTATAGAATCGTAACACCCCCCCTCATTTCTAGCCTTCTCTCTTTCCAATTGCTTTACCAATGATCGCACATGTGCGCGAAATTTTCACCATCCTCTCTTTCTCTCCATATCTCTTTATCTAAAAATACCCACTCCACTCCTTAATCTTCAAATCCTCCACCCCATATTCCGAAAGCGCCTCCGCCATAATCTTCGCCACCTGCACATTCGTAATCAGCGGCAAATTCAAATCCACCGACTTCCGCCGCAACAAATACCCCGCCGTCACCGCCGACCGACTATAAGTCTTCGGAATATTGATAATCAAATCCACCTCCCCGTCCACCATCACACTTTCAATATCTTTCACTTTTAACTCTTCACTTTTAACTTTTAACTTCGCGACCCCACTCGCCTTCACGCCATTCTCCTTAAAGAAATCCGCCGTCCCTTCCGTTGCAAAAATCTTAAAACCCATTTTTGCAAACGCAGCAGCCACCCCAACCATTTCCGCCTTATCCGCCACCGTGCCGACACTAAACAAAACACCCTTTTTCGGCAACTTAAAGCCCACCGAAATCATCGATTTCAAAAACGCCTCATGCAAATCCTCCCCAAAACACCCCACTTCCCCCGTCGAAGCCATCTCCACCCCCGAAACCGGATCAGCCCCTTTCAACCTTGGAAAACTAAACTGCGGCGCCTTCACACCCACATGATCCAAATCCAAAGTCTTATAATCACAGAAATCCAAAAGTTTCCGCCCCGCAACAGAAACCGCCCCTCCACGCGCCGCCAACATCGCATAAGTCGCCACCTCAATAAAATTATAACCCGTCACCTTCGACGCAAACGGAAAACTCCGACTCGCCCGCAAATTACACTCAATCACCATCACCCGATTACTCTTCGCCAAAAACTGAATATTAAACGGCCCACTAATATTCAACTCCTTCGCAATCTCCTTCGTAATCTTCTTCACGCGCCGAATCGTCTCCATATAAAGCTTTTGCGGCGGCAACACAATCGTCGCATCGCCACTATGCACACCGGCATTTTCAATATGCTCACTAACCGCATAAATCACCACCCGCCCATTTTCCGCCACGGCATCAACTTCAATCTCCTTCGCACCAGTCTCAAACTTTGACACCACCACCGGCGCCTCACGCGAAATCTTCACGGCCTTACCCAAGAAATTCTCCAAAGACTCGCGATCATAAGCCACACTCATCGCCGCGCCTGACAAAACATACGAAGGTCGCACCAAAACCGGATAACCCACCTCCTCCGCAAAACCATAAATATCGCTCAAATCAGCCATTTCTCGCCACAAAGGTTGATCCACGCCAAGTTTATCCAGCATCGCCGAAAACTTATGACGATCCTCCGCGCGATCAATATCCTTCGGATCCGTCCCCAAAACCGTCACGCCACACTTAGAAAGGCGCTTCGCCAAAGTATTCGGCACTTGCCCACCCGTCGACACCACCACCCCATCAGGATTCTCAAATTCATAAATATCTAAAACCCGTTCCAAAGACAACTCATCAAAATACAACTTATCGCAAGTATCATAATCCGTTGAAACCGTCTCCGGATTATAATTCACCATCACCGTCTCATACCCCTCCTTCTGCAAAGTCGAAACCGCATTCACACAACACCAATCAAACTCCACACTCGAACCAATACAATACGCCCCACCACCCAACACAATCGCCTTCTTATTCTTCGAAGCCACCGTGTCATTTTTCTCGCCGTGATAAGTCAAATAAAGATAATTCGTCTTCGCCGGATACTCTGCCGCCAAAGTATCAATCTGCTTAATCGCCGGTAAAACTCCCATCTTCTTCCGCTCCGCGCGCACCACTAACTCCTCCTTCTTCTGCAAAAACCCAATCTGCTTATCCGAAAACCCCTTCTTCTTCGCCTGAAGCATCAAATCCTTATCCATTTTGCGCCCCGCAATCTCTTTCTCTAAATTCACAATATTCGCCAACTTATCCAAAAACCACTGATCAATCCCCGAAATCTTCGCAATCTTCTCTGTCGTCCAACCTTGCCGCAAAGCCTCCGCAATCACCAAAATCCGCTTCGGAGTTGGATTCTCAATCCCTTCCTTTAGCTTCTCCTCCGCAATCACAATATCCTCATTCGCCACAAACCCATGCATCCCCACTTGCAACATCCTCAAACCCTTTTGCATCACCTCCTCAAAAGAGCGTCCCAAAGCCATAATCTCCCCCACCGACTTCATCTCCGTCGAAATCTTCTTCGAAACCATCTTAAACTTATTCAAATCCCACCGCGGAATCTTTAATGCCAAATAATCCAAAGCCGGCTCAAAACAAGCCGTCGTCGTCCCCGTCACCGCATTCTTTAACTCCGGCAAAGTGTATCCCAAAGCCAACTTCGCCGCCACATGCGCCAAAGGATACCCCGTCGCCTTCGAAGCCAAAGCCGATGAACGCGACAACCGCGCATTCACCTCAATCACCCGATAATCCTCCGAATGCGGATCCAACGCATATTGAATATTACACTCGCCCACAATCCCCAAATGGCGAATCACCTTTATCCCAATCTCCCTCAACTTATGATATTCCCGATTCGTCAAAGTCTGCGACGGCGCAACCACAATCGACTCGCCCGTATGAATCCCCAACGGATCAAAATTCTCCATATTACACACCGTAATACAATTGTCCGCCTTATCGCGCACGACTTCGTACTCTACCTCCTTCCAACCCTTCAAATTCTCCTCCACCAAAACCTGCGGACTAAACGCAAACGCCGTATCCAACATCTCATCAAGCTCCTCTTCACTATAAGCCAAACCACTACCCTTTCCACCCAGCGCAAACGCCGCCCGAATCATCAACGGAAACCCAATCTCCTTCGCCGCCGCTAGCCCTTCCTTTTTAGTGTGACAAGCCAGACTTTTTGGCATCTTCACACCAATCTTCGTTAACTCCTTGTTGAAAAGATCCCGATCCTCCGTCTTTGAAATTGCCTCTACCGGCGTACCCAAAACCGCCACATTGTGCTTCGCCAAAATCCCCTTCTCAAAAAGATCTACCCCGCAATTCAACGCCGTTTGCCCACCAAAAGATAAGAAAATCCCATCCGGCTTCTCTTTTTCAATCACCTTCTCCACAAACTCCGCATTCACCGGCAAAAAATAAACCTTGTCCGCCAAACCCTTCGAAGTCTGAATCGTCGCAATATTCGGATTCACCAACACCGAAAAAATCCCCTCTTCTTTCAAAGCCTTAATCGCCTGCGACCCCGAATAATCAAACTCCCCCGCCTCCCCAATCTTCAACGCCCCACTTCCCAATACCAAAACCTTCTTAATAGACGGTCTCGATTTGGTAGTTTCTAAACTCATTGACGAGATACTAGAAAAAACCACGAATAAGGTCAAGAAAAAGACCGCCCAATTGACAATTTCCCTTTAATCTGTATAATTCCGCCTCCGCAAAAATAGCAAATTGTGGTATAATATAGGGATTTTTTAAAGAATCGAATGGCGG
>CAZVOZ010000024.1:7313-10423 GCA_964629065.1 uncultured Candidatus Peribacteria bacterium | reverse complement strand
TTTCTGGTGGGTCAGGTGGGGCTCGAACCCACGACCAGCGGATTAAGAGTCCGATGCTCTACCGACTGAGCTACTGACCCAGAAAATTGCCTCAAAATCCTACCATCGCCTCTTCCCAAACGCAATAATAATTGAAAAAGCCCGCACCATCGCGGACTTTCCAATTCCTACTTCTTACCTCTTACTTCTCACTAACACCTCCCCTCTCAAATTCTCCAAACTTTCCACCCTATCATCCTCTCCCACAACCACATTCGCCCCACTCAACCTAAACTCAAAACCAAACCGCGCCCCTTCAAATTCAAAAACCAATTTCTCTTCATCATCAATCTCAAAATAATCATCCACAGAAAGATCAAGCCGCTCAAACACCGCCTCAATCGGTACTATTTCCCCATCAACCACAAACCTCCCATCAACAATCTTCATCTCAACAATTTCCTCACCAAGATCAAGCCCCACACCTTGACCTACGCCATAACTATAATCCCCTACACTAAAACCTGGCACAAAATAATCAAAATTTCCATCTAAACCATAAGACCGCATCACCGCAGAATAGTCCCCATCACCTTCCTTCGGCTCATAACTTAAATCGATCCAAACCCTCCGCCCTTCCTCATCCAAATCATCGCGATACCCCAACCCCAAAACCTCTTCCAATCGCCCATCTTCCACACCAAAATACTCATTCACCTCTTCACTAGCACCTAAACTCCAATTCAAATAATCCCCAATCGACCGCATTTCCTCATAAACCTCTGCACTCAAACCTTCCGGCAACTCGCCCAATTCGCCATTCACATAAACCCCATTCTCCACCAACAACATTCCCAACCTCTCAACCTGACTATTAAAACTCATCCCTCGCGCAGAAATCGGCCCACCAATCACCGCCACCAAAGTCATCAAAGCCAATAAACCAGTCACAAAACGCAAACTCTTTAATTTACTAAACAAATTATAAACCGTCACCACTAAAATAAAATCCGCCATAAAAAAGCCAAAATAACGCGTTTCCGTCATCCCATAATCCAAAACTCTCACTGTCAAAGACGCAAACAAAACAGCAATCAACGGAACCAACAACCAATAAAACACCTTTCTCAAAACTCGCACATACGCAAAATCATCCACATCACGATACCGCAACACAATTTCCGTCAACATCCCCACCAACGAAAAACCAATAATCCACCCCGCCACTCCCCCTTCCGGCCAAGTCATCTGGAGTCCAATCTTCGCCACATAAGCATACAAAACCACCAAATAAACTAAAGTCAAAGGCGCCAAAATATACTTCGGCAAAAAGCTCGCCACCGCATGCACCAAGCCACTTTCCTCAAACTTATCAAAACTCTTTGGAATCCCTGCCAAAATAAAATGCGAAGCCAAAAGCCCCGTAATCAAAATAAATAAATCCATAAACCAACGAGACTCCAGCACCAAATCAAACAAAAATTCCAACGAAAACAAAACCAAAACCAACCCCAAATAAAGCGCGCCAAAATACACAAAAGCCGACAAAATCAAATTCAAAAGCACCCCCAAGAAAGCAAAATATCCTTTCTCTTTCTTTGCCGCCACCATTTTCTTCACCCCAAAAAACGGCACCAAACTAATCAAAACCGCCACCACAAAACTAAAATCAAAAAATTCCAATGTCCCACGATCCCAAACCTCCGAATTCAAATCAAACCACAAATAAAAACCCGCACCTAAAACCAACGCCGGCAACAAAAACATCCATTCCGGCTTCTTGCGCACTTCCGAAAGTAAATATCCCGCAACCACCAAACCAAAAGTCAAAATCAAAGCGAACAAAATTTTCAAAATAAAATCCGCCTCACTCACCGTAAAATGATCCAGAGAATAGGACAAATAAAGACCAAATCCCGTAATCGCAAAAGCCAACATCGAAGCCAAAGGAAACCGCAAAAAGGCCTCCAGAAACCGAGACCAAACAGTCTCAAAAAATCGCATTTTCATTGGAAGAAGGTTAGAATGATAAAAACATCATAACGCCGAACACCCAAATGCGCAAAATCCTTTTATACACAGACACAAACATCGTCGGCGGCGCCGAACTCCAAATCTTCCTCCTCGCCAAATTTCTCGACAAATCAAAATTCCAACCCATCCTCGCTTGCGGCGCTTACCCAAGCCTTGATCACTGGTGCGACAAATTCGAACGCGAAGAAATCCCCGTCATCCGTTTTCAAGTCCGCCATAAAAACCAAATTCGCCACTACTTCCAAATCCGCAAAATTCTTCAGGAAAATGCCATCGACATAATCCACATTCATGTTTGGAATCCCGCCGCCGGCCGTCAAGCCCTTCTCGCCGCAAAAAACACCAAAACCATCATCACCGAACATGACCCCTTTAAACTCGGCACACTCAAAACATTAATCAAAAAGAAACTCATCAAGAACGTCTCTCAAATCGTCGCCGTTTCCGACGACAATCGCAAATTACTCAAAAACCTCTACCCAGAGTCCGCCACGAAAATCACCACAATCAAAAACGGCCTCGACCTCGACTGGTGGCGCTCCCAACTCTTCGGCTTCACGCCTGAAGACCTCAAAGAAACCAAAGAAAAACTCTTCCGCGCGCAGGAAGACACGCTCATCATCACCACAATCGCCGCTCTCCACCATCGCAAAGGCCTCGACATTCTCCTCAACGCCTTCAACCCAATTGCCGAAAAATACCCCAACACCAAACTAATCATCATCGGCGACGGCCCCGAAAAAGAAAACCTTCAAAACCAAATCACCAAACTCCACCTCGAAAAAAACGCCTTACTTCTCGGCAAACAAGGCAGTATCCCGAAACTCCTCAAAAGCTCGGACATTTTCGTCCTCCCATCACGGCGCGAAGCCTTCGGATTTGTCCTTCTCGAAGCAATGATCTGTGGCCTCCCAATCATCGCCAGCCGCACCGGCGGCATTCCCGAAATCATCACAAACGGTGAAACCGGTTTACTACAAGCACCCGAAGACATCGAGACAATGTACGAAAACCTCCAAAAACTCGTCAAATCCAAACCTCTCAGAACTTCACTTGCCAAAGCCGGCGAACAAACAGTAATTGACAATTTCAGCGCC
>CAZVOZ010000024.1:3664-7213 GCA_964629065.1 uncultured Candidatus Peribacteria bacterium | reverse complement strand
CACGATTCCCAAAGCATCGGCTCCGCCATCACCGTCACCATTGAAGGGACGCGTCCAATTCTCGTGGAAGTTCAAGCCTTAGTTACCACGACGCACTTCGGCTACCCAAAACGCACCGCCACAGGATTCGACCTCAATCGCCTCCAAATGCTCATCGCCGTCCTCGAAAAACACGCCGGCCTCAAGTTAGACAATCAAGACATTTTCATCAACATCGTCGGCGGCATCAAACTCAAAGACCCCGCCTCCGACCTCGCCATCGCCGCCGCCATCACTTCTTCACTCCTCAAAAAACCACTACCCACAAACAGCATCGTCTGGGGCGAAGTCGGCCTCACCGGCGAACTCCGCCAAGTCCACCAAAACGACCGCCGCAAAAAAGAAGCCCAAGCCCTCGGCTACAGCAAAATCATCACCCCAAGCTCCGCCCGCAAAATCACCGAAGCCCTAAAAATCGCTCTCGGCAACTAGATTGAAAAGAAATTTTGCGCGTTTTCCGTTGTCATTTTAACAACCTCCTCATAACTAATCCCGCGCACCTGCGCCACCTTCTTCGCCACCTCAACAACATTCGCCGGCTCATTCTTTTTCCCTCTCACAATCTGCGGCGCCAAATAGGGACAATCCGTCTCCAAAAAGAACTGCCCCGCCGGCACCTCTTTCACCACCTCCAAAAGTTTCTCCGCACTACCATAAGTAACCACACCCGCAAATGAAAGATAATAACCCAACTCCCACACCCGTCGCGCAAAAGCTAAATCAGAACCATAACAATGAAAAACCGCCTTCACCTCAGGAAACTTCTGCAAACAACGCAAACAATCTTCATCCGATTCACGATTATGCACAATCACCGGCAAACCAAATTCTCGCGCCAATTCCAAATGCCCCTCAAAAGAAGCAATCTGCTCCTCACGCGAAACCTCACACTTATAATAATCCAAACCCGTCTCCCCAATCGCCTTCACCGCCCGCCCCCCATCATCCTCCGCCAAAATTTTCCGCCATTCCGAAACCACCTCCCCACCAAACCCCCCAGACTCATAAGGATGCAAACCGATCGTCGCAAAAATACCACCATATTCTTTCGCCATCGCCACCGCTCGCCGCGAAGTCTCCACATCACACCCCACATTCATAATCTTAAAAACTCCCGCCACCCGAGCTCGCTCCAAAACCGCTTGCAGATCGCCAGAAAAATCCTCAAAACACAAATGCGCGTGAGTGTCGATAATCATTTATTTGACATTACTAATACCACGCCACTATAATCTAAATCGTACAAAGTTAAAAGTTTTCCAAGAAAAATGTCCACAGAAAGCCGACAAACAGAAACTACAAGAAATGGCTCTTTGAGCAAGGCTTTCTATTTTAGCTACTTCTATCGCTAAAAGGCATGAGCAAACTTTGACTTTCTACAAAACCTCGTGCCGACATCAGGGCGCCGAGGATTTTTTTTATTCCAACTAATAACAAACTAAAAATGATCATCATAATGAGAGCCGGCGCCCCAAAAGCGCACGCCGAGCGAATCGTTCAAGAAATCGAAACATTCAAACTAACTCCAGTTCCGATGTTCGGAGTTGAACGCACGGTGATCGCAGTAATCGGTGACGAGAGAAATCTCTCTATTAACCAGCTGGAAGCTTTCCCCGGCGTCGAAAAAGTCATGCGCGTCCTTAAACCTTACAAATTAGTCAGTCGCGAAACGAAAAAAGAAAAAACCGTTATCACCGTCAACGGCGTCAAAATCGGCCACGAAAAAGTCGTCGCCGCGATGGCCGGCCCATGTTCCGTCGAATCCGAAGAACAAATGGAAGAAGTTTGCAGCAAATTGCAAAAACTCGGCATCAAACTCCTCCGCGGCGGAGCATACAAACCACGCACCGGCCCATACTCCTTCCAAGGCCTCGGCCCCGAAGGCCTCGACATCATGCGCCGCGCCGCCGATCGCCACGGCATGGCCGTGATCACCGAAGTCCTCGACATTCGTGACATCGACGAAGTCGCCGCCAAAGCGGACATTCTCCAAATCGGCACACGCAACATGCAAAATTACGCTCTCCTAAAAGAAGTCGGCAAAATCCAAAAACCAATCATGCTCAAACGCGGCATGAATTCAACCATCGAAGAATGGCTTCTCGCCGCCGAATACATCCTCGCAAACGGCAACCCAAATGTCATCCTTTGCGAACGCGGCATCCGCACCTTCGAAGACGCCACGCGCAACACTCTCGCAATCGACGCCGTGCCTTTAGTAAAAGAACTCAGCCATCTTCCCGTCATCATCGACCCCACTCACGGCACCGGCAAAAAAAGCCTCATCGAACCAATGACCAAAGCCGGCATCGCCGCCGGCGCCGACGGCTTCATCATCGAAGTCCACCCAAATCCCGAAGCCGCCCTTTCCGACGCCCAACAACAAATCACCCCAAAAGAATTCGCAACTCTCCTAAAAAATTGTAAAGTAATTGCGAAGGCCGTAAACAAAGAAATCAAATGAAAAACATCCACTTCGGCTCGACAGAAGCGGTCATAAAACACCTTACAAAAAAACCGCTCGGCGAAAAATACGCCATCATCACCGACAAAAAAGTCCACAAACTTTACGCCACAAACTTACAAAAAGAGCTAAAGAAAGCAAAAATAAACGCCGAAATCTTCAGCTTCCCCGCCGGCGAAAAAAACAAAACGCTCCAAACAATCGAAACTCTCGCCGAACAAATGCTCGCCAAAGACTTCGACCGCCACGATGCCATCATCGCCCTCGGCGGCGGCGTCCCCGGCGACCTCGCCGGCTTTCTCGCCAGCATTTACCTTCGCGGCATTCCCTTCATCCAAATCCCCACAACTCTCCTCGCAATGGTCGATTCGGCCGTCGGCGGCAAAACCGGCGTCGACCTCGAGTCTGGCAAAAACCTCCTCGGAACTTTCAACCAACCCCAAGCCGTTTTCATCGACACCAACCACCTCAAAACTCTACCCAAAACCCAACTCCGCTCCGGCCTCGCCGAAGTAATCAAATACGGCGTCATCAAAGATCGCGCCCTCTTCGAATACCTCGAAAAAAATCTCGACAAAATTTTCACCCTCGACCCCAAAGCCCTCACCCACATCATCGAAAAATCCCTCAAAATCAAAACCACCGTCGTCCGCAAAGACGAAAAAGAAAGCCACCACCGCATGATCCTCAACTACGGCCACACCTTCGGCCACGCCCTCGAAAAAATCTCCAACTACACCTTGCTCCACGGCTACGCCATCGCCATCGGCATGATCCTCGCGAATCAAATCGCCCTCGAGAAAAAACTCCTCATCGAAAAAGACGCCGAACGCATCAAAAACCTCATCAAACAAGCCGGCCTCCCCACAACAACCATGCACAAAATCACCCCAACCGACCTCAAAAACGACAAAAAACGCCGCGGCGACCACATCAAATTCATCCTCCCCACCAAAATCGGCCGCGTCCAAATCACCCCGATTCCATGCTAAAAATCAAGGTACCTGGAAGTAAAAGTATTACGAATAGAGCCCTCCTCCTCAATT
>CAZVOZ010000024.1:0-3564 GCA_964629065.1 uncultured Candidatus Peribacteria bacterium | reverse complement strand
AAAATCAAGGTACCTGGAAGTAAAAGTATTACGAATAGAGCCCTCCTCCTCAATTTCCTCACCGGCAACAAAACCAAAATCCGCAACCTCGCCCGCTCCACCGACAGTGATTACCTTTTGGCGTGCTTGAAAAAAATCACAACAGCCAAAGAATTTTACACGCACAATGCCGGAACCACGACAAGATTCCTTACTGCCCTCGCCACCCTACTCGAACGCGACATAACCATCACCGGCGACGCCCGCATGAATCAACGCCCCATCAAAGAACTCACCGACGCCCTAAACCAACTCGGCGCCAAAACCGAACCAAGCAAAAACGGCTGCCCGCCAATCAAAATCCACGCTCAAAAACTCCGCGGCGGCAAAGCCCAAATCCGCGGCGATATCAGCAGCCAATACCTCACCGCCCTCCTCCTCGTCCTGCCATTTGCCGAAAACGACAGCGAAATCACCATCAAAGGCGACCTTTGCTCCAAACCCTATGTCGACATCACCCTCAAATTACTCAAAGAATTCGGATTGAAAGTAAAAAATGAAAATTATAAAAAATTTCTAATCCCCGGAAATCAGATAGCTAAATTAAATTCTCTCAAATTTCAGAGAATTTATCAAATAGAACCCGACGCCAGTTCCGCTTCTTACCCCGCCGCCTACGCCGCCCTCCACCCACACAAACCCGTCCACCTCGAAAACATCTTCAAAAAATCCATCCAAGGCGACATTGCCTTCCTAAAATTACTAAGAAAAATGGGCTGCCGCACAACCGAAACCGCAACCGGCACCACCATTCAAGGCCCCAAAACCCTCAAACCTCTCGGCGAAATCTCCATGAACGACTGCCCCGACCTCGTGATGACCTTCGCCGTCCTCGCCGCTTTCGCCAACGGCAAAACCAAAATCACCAATGTCGAAAACCTCCGCATCAAAGAATCCGACCGCCTTCACGCCCTCAAAACCGAACTCAACCGCCTCGGAATCAAAGCCACCACCACAAAATCCTCCATCACCATCGACGGCGCACCACACAGACACCTCAACCCGAACATCGAAATCCACACCTACGAAGACCACCGCATCGCCATGAGTTTCGCCCTCTTGCAAGATCTCGCAAAAAACCTCACAATCGAAAACCCCGCTTGCACCGAAAAAAGTTACAAAACCTTTTGGCAAGACTTAAAAAAACTCCAAAAATGAGCAGCCTGCGCAAAGTAATCTCTATCTCCATCTTCCACGGCATCGTCAAATACCTCATCAACGCCATGATGTTTTTCTTTGGCATCTACTTCTCCCAAATCGGCCTCACTGGCCCCCAAATCGGCACGATCTTCGCCGTCGGCACCGTCGTCAGCCTCCTCGTCGCCCTCCCTTCCGGCTTCAGCAACGACAAAATGCGCTCACGCCACCTCATGGCTTTCGGCCTCTTCCTCCTTGCAATCCAATACTTCGCCTTCAATTTCAGCGAAAACTTCCTCCCTACTTTAATCTTCTTCGCCCTCGGCTCAATCGGTGTAAAAATCTACAACACCTCCGCCGACAGCTTATTCTACAAATCCGCCGAAAAAGAAAACCTCTCCCAAAAAATCGGCATCTTCCAAACCATCAACTACATCATGATCGGCCTCGGCATGATCACCGCTGGACTGCTCCTCACCGCCGACATCAATTTCCACCAAATCTTCACCCTCATCGGCATCAGCTTACTCATCATGGCCATCCTCGCCCAATTCACCTTGCCCGCCAACGAACGCAACGAAATCGCCCTCAAAGATTACAAAAACGACCTCAAAAACCGCCGTGTCTTCACTCTCATCGCCATCTTCTTCCTCTTCTCCCTTCACTTCGGCGCCGAAGTCACCAGCTACGGCCTCTTTCTCGAACAAAACCTCCAACTCACCAAACAACAAATCGGCCTCTACATGGGCCTCGCCGTCATCACCATGGGCTTCACCAGCATCTTCATCGCCAAAAACCTCAAAAAATGGCGCGCCGAAAGCGTCCTTCTCTTCGGACTCTTCCTCAGCGGCTCCGGCCACATTCTCATGACGCTCCCCACAAATCCCATCGCCTCATTCTTCCTCCGCGTCTATCACGAAACCGGCGACGCCGCCTTTTTCTTCTTCCTCTACTTCGGCATCGCCAAATTATTCAAAAACGAACGCATCGGCGGCAACTCCTCCGTCCTCACCCTCACCGCCATGATCGGCACCGCCATCGGCGCCCAAATCTACGGCCCCCTCGGCGAAACCTTCGGCTATCAATGGCCATTAATTTGCAGCGGCGCAATCACACTTTTAG
The DNA here is from genome assembly GCA_964629065.1 of uncultured Candidatus Peribacteria bacterium. GTDB lineage: Bacteria > Patescibacteriota > Gracilibacteria > UBA1369 > LOWO2-01-FULL-3 > CAYORB01. The sequence goes on along the minus strand of CAZVOZ010000024.1, from coordinate 1,266 downwards.
CTTTTGCACTAACAATTTTCAACCTCAAACAGTTCAGACATCAGGAAGGTTAAACCGCAACTACAACTCCCCCATTCGCCAAAACCTTTGCCGCCACCGGATCGGTAAGACTTCGCTTAGCAACTACCGCAACTTGAGGACTTAATTCATCCATACACTCCCTTTTTGCCAATGGATGCATCGGTTTCGCCCCAAAATACGACAAAGTTCGATCAGAAGGCTCAATCCCCCGCGTCGAAGCATGAATACGGTCACAACTAACTCCGAGATCAGACTTTAAGTTAGAATGTAAATCTAAAGCTGCATCAACCACAAGATCCAAACTACCAGTCACCATATGCACTTCCATATTTACAACCCTTCTTAAGCCCCTAATGAAAGCCACCACATCAGTTCGCACTGATGGCAACACAGCATTCAAAGTAAACGCCCAAATATCATGAGGCCGATACCAATCAAACCAGCGAGCCCTTTCCAAAAAAAATCTCGTCTCAATTCCATTCTTAAAAAAGAACTCCACCCATTCCATAATCAAAACATCCAAACAAAAAATCTCATCAATTATTTGGCAAATATCACTTGCACTTAAACGCTCCCTTCCCAAACGACCCTTTATAACCTTCGCTCTTGTAAAAATTTCTTCCTTATTCTTTGGAACAGAGTCTTTAAACTCATCATCCTTAGCAGTTCTTTTCATTAAAACTGAAAACCAAGCAGGTAAAACACACCCTTTCACATTCTGTCTATCAATAATCTTCGCTCTCAACGCCACTCTCGCAACTATGTCCTCCACCGACCCAACAACGCCAGCATTTTCCTCGAACACACACCCCTCAAATCCAATCACCATATTACATCCTTGACTCAACCCACCTACTTGACTTTGCAAATGAGAACCAACAGCTTTAATGCAACCTTCAGAATCAAAACCCTCAAGCACGACAACCTTTCCAACCGACATAGTGAAATCTCAAAAGAGAACATTAAAAAGCAAAAACGCCAGAAAGTCAAGACTCCTAACTTTGTAATACCCCATAGGATATAAGAGATTAAATTTTTGAATGTTGCTTTCCAATGAGCACACATGTGTGCGAAATTTTCAGCATTCCGTACATGCTAGGAATGCTGAATCGAAAGCCATTCAAAAATTTAATATCTACACCCCCACTTTCTTCATCATCTCCTCCTGATCCGCCAACCGCAACCCATCCACAAACTCCTCGATTTTCCCATCCATCACGCCCGGCAAATTACTCAAATTCATCT
>CAZVOZ010000023.1:6232-10582 GCA_964629065.1 uncultured Candidatus Peribacteria bacterium | reverse complement strand
ATCCTCACCCAAGACCTCAAACTCGACGGCAAAAACCAAGTCTACAAACGCGGCACCGTCTTCAAAAAAATCCGCCTCGGCGACGACCCCGAATACATCAAAGCTGGGGATGTTTACTTAAAAACTTGTTACATTAAAAAGAAAAAATAAACCTATGCCAATACTTCAACCGATCGAAACAATCACAGACATACCTGAACAATACCGCAACACTCCGATCGAATTATTAATTCGTTACCATAATCTCGGCGAACCATTTGACACCTACACCAACGCTGCACTCCTAGTCGGCATGTGCATGGACAACAGAAAAAGCCTCACGATTCCAGATAATTTCGCCTTCATCATCAGAGCTGGAGGTGCAAATCTCCGCTATAGCGAATTCAAAGTTTCCTTCGCCATCGCTGTCGGTGGCGTCAAAGCCATCGCCCTCATTGGCCACAATAATTGCGGCATGGTAAACATCCTTGGGCGCAAAGACCAATTCATCAAAGGCCTCGTAGAAAACGGCGGCTGGCTCGAAGAAGACGCCGAAGAAGCCTTCGAAAAATCTGCCCCAATCTATGAAATCGGCAGTGAAACTGATTTCATTCTCACCGAAGTCAAACGCCTTCGCCTCCGTTACCCAAAAATTATCGTTGCACCATTCATTTACAAAGTTGAAGAAAATAAACTTTATTCTATCAAAGAAGAATGAACGCAGAAATCTACCTCGGAATCGCCGGAAACTTCACCGACCACCTCAAACAAGCGGGCGAATTAGCTGACTTCGTCAACATCAAAACCGCTGAAGCCGATGCCCCAAAAGGCCTCTTCCCTTTCTTCATCCCAAACGCCAAAAACTTCCTCAGCATCAATCCCCTTTCGCACAACACCATTATTTTAAAACCCGGACAAACCCTCCAAGTCGAACCAGAAATCGCCCTCTTCTGTGAGCTCACATACGAAAACAATCAAGTCACCAAAATCACCCCCACCCACTTCACCGCCTTCAACGATTGCTCCATTCGCCAAACCGACGCACCAAAAATCAGCCTCAAAAAAAACTGGGGACCATCCAGCAAAGGCCTCGCAAAAGAATGGCTTCCATACGAAGAAATCAACGAATACCGCCTCACTTCATATTTAAAGCGCGACGATCAACTTATTCAATATGGCGAAGATAGCGCGCTAAAAGACTACAGCTACTTCGGCGAAAAACTCCTCAACTGGATCAAAAACCAACTCAACACCCAAAAAGACGAAGGCCCACTCGAAAACCTCCCCGCCCTCATCGAACTTTCCAACTATCCCAAAACCGCCCTCATCGCCATCGGCGCCACCCGCTACACCGAAATCGGCGAAAAAACCTTCCTCCAAAAAAACGACGAAATCTCCGTCATCACCTACCACCAAAACGACCCCTCAAAAAAAATCACACTTCATCAAATAGTCGTGGTTGGCGATTTGTGATTTGCAATAAATTTTTGAAGACAATTGCTTTATCGGCGAGCCCACATGTGGGCGAAGCCTTTGGCATTTCGTACATGTTAGAAATGCCAAACCATAAAGCGTGGCTGAAAAAATTTATTGCAAATCACAAATCGGTAAACACCCTATGCGAATGCCACGCCTTCTTTACCGCTTGCCAAAAAGGTAAAATCGAAAGCGCATAACGGAAAAACACCAACCTCCGAATCAACCAAATCCACATCCCAAACAAAACAAACTTCGGCGTTTGCCACACCCCAAACCCACCACCAACCGGCAAAACATAATGCCAACCATGGAAATCAAACTCCTTCATTTCCTTACCATCAATCAAAGACCTTAAATTTCGCGCTACCTTTCGCCCTTCTTCAATCGCCACCTGCGCCAACCACGGATACGGCTTATCATTCTGATCAAGCAAAAAAGCATTATCTCCAGCCGCAAAAACCTCCGGCCACTTTTCCGACTGCAAAAATTGATTAACCAAAATCGCTCCACGCCGCTCACTATCACCCAAATCGCGGCTAACCACATCATTCACCTTCACCCCCGCCGTCCAAATCGTCAAATCAGACATCAACTCACCTTCCACTCCCACCTCATCTTTCACCAAAACCCGATCCGCCCTCAATTCCAAAATCTTTGTCCGCAAACAAACCTTCACACCCAAATCACGCAATCGCCCCAAAGCAATCTCACTTCCCCGCGCTCGAAACCCCCCAATCGTCTCACCACCTTCCACCAATTGCACCACCACTTTCCCAAACGGAAAACGATACTTTCGACACAACCCTTTCAAAGAAACCATCAACTCCGCCGCCGTCTCCACACCCGTCGCACCGCCACCACAAACCGTAAAAAACACTTCGCGCTTTTCATCCCGTTGATGCAAATCATAAAAAAACTGATCCATCGCACAATTAATTCGGAGCCCATCCTTCAACTTCTTAAACGGAAACGAAAACTCATCCACACCTTTAATCCCATAATTATTCACCACCGAACCCAAAGCCACCACCAAATAATCATAATCCAACGAACCATGCTTCTTCAAACCAACGCGCTTCTTCTCAGCCATCACCGCCTCCACCTCATCATGCACAAACTTCACCGCACTCCCGCGTAAAATTTTCGCGATCGGAGTCGCAATCGTTTCCTTCAATTGCACCAAACACTTCCCCTCAATCTTCTTACTAAACGAAGTCGCCACCTCATACAAATCCGCTGGAAACAAATGATAATTATTCTTATCCACCAAAGTAACTTCAACACTTTCACCACAACTCTTTGCCAAATCCAATGCACAACGCACCCCCGCAAAACCCGCCCCTAAAATCACCACTTTCTTCATCAAGAAATTGTTTTACCATGATCCATATCATCACCAAACTTCTCAATATACGCCCGATGCTCATTCAATCTCTTCTCAATCATTTGCAAAATTTTCTTCTTCTTACCCGCCACAACCTTATTAAACTTCGCCCCCTCTTCCACCAACGAACAAGCCACATGATAACGACTAACCTCATTCACAACCATCATATCAAACGGCGTCGTCGTCGAACCTTCCTCCTTATAACCATGAATTTTAAACCGCTTCGGATCAGCATGACCCCACAAAATCTGCTCAATATCATTCACATAACCATGATAATTAAACACCACCGAACGATCCTTCGTAAAATATTGATCCATTCCCGATTGCGTCAAACACACTTGGTCACCTGAACAATAATCCCCCAATCCCAAAGCCGTTAATTCCGAAACATTCACATAACGAATCTTCAATTCCGGCACCAACTCACGACAAATATCCACCGCCAACATCGCTTCTTGCGTAATATAATCCCCTGCCGAAGCCAAAACCACATCCGGATTTTGCGTCGCCTCCTTACCCGAAACCCATTCCCAAACACCCAAACCAGCCTTCGCTTGTGCCTTCGCCTCCTTCAAAGAAAGCCATTGCGGCAAATCCCTCTTCCCCGCAACAATCACACAAATCCTATCCTTCGCCTTCATCGTTTCCTCAAAAGCGATCAACAAACTATTCGCATCCACTGGATAATAAATCTGACAAAACTTCCCATGCTTCTGCAAAACATTCGATACAAAACTCGGGTTTTGATGCGAATAACCATTATGATCCTGCCTCCACCCCACACTCGAAAGTAAATAAACCGCCGCCGCCACCGGTTTCCGCCACTTCACTTTAAACGACTGCTTCAAAAACTTCGCATGCTGATCCACCATCGAAGCAATAATCGTCAAAAACGCCTCATAACTCACCAACATTCCATGCCTTCCCGTCAACAAATAACCTTGATACCAACCTTGCAAAGTATGCTCGCTCAACATTTCCATCGCCCGACCATCCGGCGCTAAATTCTCATCATTCTCACGCAAAGGCCACATATAAGCCCTCTTCGTCTTCTCAAAAATCGCCCCCAACAAATTCGACTCAATCTCATCCGGACAAAGTAAACGATAATTCTTCTTATTCGCCGCAATCACATCCCTCAACATCAAAGCGCCAATCCTCATACTGCTCGCCTTAATCTCGCCGCGGGCCTTTACCTTCACCGCATACTTCCCCAAACTCGGCAAAACCAACTTCTTATACATCCTTCCCCCAATCGCATTTTCACACATCCCAATCCTTAGCTTCCCTTTTGGCACAAACTCCATCACATCCTTATTCGGCCTACCCTTTTGATCCATCAACTCCGAAACCTGATAACTCGCCAACCACTTTTTCACAGCCTCAAGCGCATCAGCGTTCTTGTGCGGATGATCAATCGGCACACCATGCGATCTGAAAGAATTCTCCACCGGCTTACCATGAAAATCATGTACACCTTTCCAACCCTTCGGCGTCCGCAA
>CAZVOZ010000023.1:2904-6132 GCA_964629065.1 uncultured Candidatus Peribacteria bacterium | reverse complement strand
ACAATCGGCAAAACCGCACCCGAAGTCACCGGATTCAAAAACTTATTTGAATGCCAAGCGGTCGCAATCGGCCCAGTTTCCGCTTCCCCATCACCAACCACCGCCACCGCAATCAAATCCGGATTATCAAAAACCGCCCCAAAAGCCGTCGCCAAACTATAACCCAACTCCCCACCTTCCAAAATCGACCCCGGAACCGAAGGCGTCACATGCGACGGAAACGGCGTATGCGGCCACGAAAAATCATGAATCAAATTACTCATCCCCTTTCCATCCACCGGATAATTCCCATAAAACTCTTTCAAAGTCCCCTCCAAAAACAAATTCGCCAAAACCGCCGGCGCACCATGCCCCGGCCCCGTAACAAAAAGCATCTTTGCGCGATGCTTCGCCACCAAATAATTCATCTGTGCATAAATAAAATTCAACCCCGGCACCGTCCCCCAATGCCCCAAAACCCGCACCTTACAATCCGCCGCCACAATCTCCCTCTTCATCAAACAATTATCCTTCAAATACAACGACGCCGCACCAATATAATCCGCATAACGCAAATACTTCGCCAGCCAAACCTGAGCCTTCTTCAATTCTGCCTTTGTCATAATTTTAATTTTAGAAATGAGGGATTTCTTCAAAGCCAATCTTAGCATAAAATTTTTAATTTTTAATTCTTAATTTTTAATTTATACTCCAATCATGAAATTCTTCCTCGACACCGCCGACATCGAAGCAATCAAAAAATACTCCGCCTGGGGTATCGTCGATGGCGTCACCACAAATCCCACTTTAATCGCCAAAGAACAAATCCCTTTCAAACAACGCATTCTCGAAATCACTAAATATGTTAACGGCCCAATCAGCGCCGAAGTCATCAGCGAAGACCACGAAGGCATGATGACCGAAGCCTTGGAATACGCCACTTGGCACAAAAACATCGTCATCAAAGTTCCGATGACCGCCGAAGGTTTAAAAACCGTCAAAGCCTTAAGCGCGCGCAAAATCCCCACAAATGTCACCCTCGTTTTTTCCCTTTCCCAAGCAATCATGGCCGCCAAAGCCGGCGCCACAATGATCAGCCCTTTCGTTGGCCGCCTCGATGACATCTCGCAAGACGGCATGGCCCTCATCGGCGATATCGTCCAAACCTTCGACAACTACGGCTTCGAAACTCAAATCCTCGTCGCCTCAATTCGAAGCCCACAGCATGTTACACAATCAGCCCTTCTCGGCGCAGACATCTGCACCATGCCACCAGAAATCTTCGACAAACTGATCCACCATCCCCTCACCGACCAAGGAATCGCCAAATTTTTGAGTGATTGGAAAGGAGTGAAAAAATAATCATGATCCAACTCACCTATCCCAACCACGGCCTCAGCACAACAGAAATCCAATCAACCGAACACAAACTCCCCGAATTTCTCCAAAAAATCCACGCTCGCCAACAAGGCTTTTACGAAATTCTCGACGATGAAGAAACATTAACAAAAGTCGAAAACTACGCCAACGCGAACAAAAACAACTTCGATCATTTCATCATTCTCGGCATCGGCGGCTCCGCCCTCGGCCCACTTTGCATTCAACAAACCTTCGGCCACCTTTTCCAACCATCCAAACTCCAAGTCCTCGACAATATCGATCCCACAATGATCGCCGAAATCACCGACGCAATCACGATCGAAAAAACCCTCTTCATCGTCATCACAAAATCCGGCGAAACCCCAGAAACCCTTAGCCAATACCATTATTTCCGCGCACTCACCGACACAAAAAACCTCGATCCAAAAAAACATTTCCTCTTCATCACCGATCCCGAAAAAGGCCAACTCCGAAAAATTGCTCACGAAGAAAACATCCCAACTTTCGAAATTCCACAAAATGTCGGCGGCCGTTTTTCCGTCCTCACACCCGTCGGACTTCTTCCCGCTGCCCTTCTCGGCCTGAACATTCGCGCATTAATTCAAGGCGCAAAAATCCAACGCGAAAAATTCCTCAGCGAAAATCCCCAAGAAAATTCCGCCTTCCAACTCGCCACCATCCAACACCTCCTCAACCAAAAAGGCAAAAACATCAACATCCTAATGCCTTACGCTCAAAAACTTTTCCGCTTCGCCGACTGGTATCGCCAACTCCTCGCCGAAAGCACCGGCAAAGAAAACAAAGGCCTGACACCAATTAACGCCCTCGGCGCCACCGACCAACATTCCCAAACCCAACTCTACAACGAAGGCCCAAACGACAAATTAATCATTTTCCTCGAACTAGAAAAATTCGCCCAAGACATTTCCATCGACGAAAAAATCACCTTCGGCAAACTCCTAAACATCGAACTCGAAGCCACCCGCCAAGCCTACACAAAAAACCATAGACCAAACCTCACAATTAAATTAGACTCCATCAGCGAAGAAAACCTCGGCGCACTCTTCATGCTCATGCAAGGCGCGACCGCTTTCCTCGGCGAATTTCTCGCAGTAAACGCCTTCGACCAACCCGGCGTCGAACTCTCCAAACAAATCACCAAAGAATTACTCGAAAAATTATGAACATCCCCCAACTCGGCACAGCGCTAACAGAAGACCAAATCAGCTTCCTCCAAATTCTCACTAAATCTTGCCGCAGTTCCATTCTTCAAATGGTCACCAACGCCCAAAGCGGCCACCCCGGCGGTTCGCTTTCTTCCATCGATTACCTCGCAACACTTTACGCCTACATCATCAGCCAAACCGGCGAAAAAATCGTCGTCTCCCACGGCCACATTTCTCCCGCCGTTTATTCCATCCTCGCCGAAATCGGCTACATCCCAAAACAAGAAGTCATCGAAACCTTCCGCAAATCCGGCTCAATCTACGAAGGCCACATCACCCGCCATGTTGACGGCATTTGGTACGGCACCGGCCCCCTCGGCATCGGCGTCTCCGTCGCTTCCGCTTTTGCACTTGGCGAAAAAATAAACGCCGCAGATCGCGCTTTGAATAAACGAAACCTTCTTGCAAGCGATGAGATGCAAGGAAACAAGGAGCTTTCGCCCGAGCCGTACCAAAGCGTACGGCGAGAAGAAAGCTCTGCAGTTGACGAAACAGATCGCGCTTGCAAGAAGGTTTACGCTCTCATGGGCGATGGCGAATGCCAAGAAGGCCAAGTCCACGAAATGATCCACTTCGCCAAACAACACCAACTCAACAACCTCATCCTCTTCGTCGATTACAACAAAGTCCAACTCACCGCATC
>CAZVOZ010000023.1:0-2804 GCA_964629065.1 uncultured Candidatus Peribacteria bacterium | reverse complement strand
TCAAAAAACTCGAACTAACACCAGAAGAAACAATCCGCCTATCCAACTACTGTCAAAATGATGTCAAATGGCATCCACGGCCTGCAGAGTACCCAAATCAACTATCCAAGACAGAAATCAACCAAGGAACAAAAATCCGTTACAAAGCTGACGAATCCGTCGATTGCCGCAGCGCTTACGGCCAAGCCCTCCTCGACCTCGCCAAAGCAAATCCCCAAATCGTCGCTCTCACTGCCGACCTCAAAGGTTCCGTGATGACTAAATTCGTCGACGAAAAACTCCCCCAACAACACATCGAATGCGGCATCGCCGAACAACACATGATCTCCGCCGCCGGCGGCCTCAGCCTCGACGGCTTCATCCCTTTCGCCTCAACTTTCGGCGCCTTCATGTCCAGCCGCGCCAAAGACCAAGCCCGCGTCAACGACATCAACTACACCAATGTCAAAATGGTCGCAACCCACTGCGGACTTTCCGTTGGCGAAGACGGCCCCACCCACCAAGCGATCGACGACATGGGCTCATTCCTCGGCATGTTCAACACCCACATCATCGAACCAGCCTGCCCAAATCAAACGGACGAAATCATCCGTTACATTGCTTCACATTACGGAAATTTCTATGTCCGCATGGGCCGCCACAAATTCCCCATCATCACCAAAGAAAACGGCGAAATTTTTTACGACGAAAATTATCAATATCAATATGGCAAATGCGACCGCATCCGTGAAGGTGCAAAAATCACCATCGCCGCCACCGGCGCTTGCGTCCACGAAGCCTTAAAAGCCCGCGGCGAAAACCCCGACATCGAAATCATCGCCGTCAGTTCAATCAAACAATTCGACGAAACCCTCATCAATTCGATCAAAAAAACCGGCAAACTCCTCACCGTCGAAGACCACAACACCCACTCCGGCCTCGGCTCACAAATCGCCCGCTATCTTGCACAAAACAACATCCACACCACAAAATTCCACATGCTCGGCGTCGAACAATACCAACTTTCCGGCACCGCCAAAGAACTCTATCACACCGCAAAAATCGACAGCCAGGCGATTGCCGAAACAATCAAATTATGGTAAAATAGTGCCATGAAAAATACAAAAACAAAAAAAATTACAATCAGACAAGAACTAAAAAAGAACGATTTTCGCGTCACCATCTTCGGATCAGCGCGCATCAAACCGACCGACCAACAATATAAAGATGTCTACCAATTGGCGAAAATGATCGCCGATCACGACTTTGACATTGTCACCGGTGGCGGCCCCGGCATGATGGAAGCCGCAAACGCTGGCCACAATTCCGGCGACGGCGACCACGATTCCGACAACATCGGCCTCACCATTCAACTACCTTGGGAATCCGAAGAAAACAAACACCTCGAAATCAAAAAACATTTCAGCAAATTCTCCGGTCGCCTCGACACCTTCATGGCGCTTTCCAGCGTCGTCGTTGTCACACCCGGCGGCATCGGCACCTGCCTCGAACTCTTCTACACTTGGCAATTAATCCAAGTAAAACATATCAACCCCATCCCCATCATCCTTATCGGCAACATGTGGAAAACCCTGATTGATTGGGTCAAAAAATACCCCCTCGCTCAAAACCTCATCAGCCCCGAAGACATGGACTGCATCCACATCGTCAAAAACAACAAAGAAGCGATGAAAATCATCCTCGCAACTTACGCCCAAACGAAAAAAACCGGCACCAACAACAACAGCAAAAAATACAAACTCGACTAAGCCCAAAAAACGGCGTATTTTTAAGTCGATGAAAAAAAGTATAAGTGATATCGGCTTAATTGGACTCGCCGTCATGGGCCAAAACCTCGCCCGCAACATTGCCGACAAAGGATTTCAAATCTCCGTTTTTAATCGTACCCAAGAAAAAACTGCAGAATTCATCAAACTCTGCGGCAACGAAAAAATCCAAGCCACAAAAACCCTCAAAGAATTCTGCGCCAGCCTCCAAAAACCACGCAAAATAATCCTCCTCGTCAAAGCCGGCGAAGCCGTCGACGAAATGATCGACCAACTCAAACCCCACCTCGACAAAAACGACATATTAATAGACCTCGGAAATTCCAATTACCAAGACACCATCCGCCGCAATAAAGAACTCAAAAACTTCATTGGTTCTGGAATCTCCGGCGGCGAAGAAGGGGCATTACACGGCCCCAGCCTCATGCCCGGCGGCGACATAAAAGCCTATAAACAAATCGCCCCAATCTTCGAAAAAATCGCCGCGAAAGATTTCCAAAACAAACCCTGCGTCACCCACATTGGCGCTGACGGCGCCGGCCATTTCGTCAAAACAATTCACAACGGCATCGAATACGCCGTCATGCAACTAATCGCCGAAACCTACGACATCTACCGCAAAACCTACAAACTCTCAGCCCCCCAAATCGCCGAAATCTTCAAAACCTACAACCGCGGAAAACTCAAATCCTACCTCATCGAAATCACCGCCAAAGTTCTCGCCCACAAAGACAACCTCACAAACGACTACACCATCAACAAAATTCTCGACAAAGCCGGCCAAAAAGGCACCGGCACTTGGACCGCGATCGACAGCCTCGAGCGCGCCGTCGCCCTCGATACCATCACCGCCGCTGTCTTCGCCCGCATCAACTCCGGCGAAAAAGAATTACGCAAACAACTCGCAAAAATCTATCCCCAAAAAAACACCAAACCAGAAATCTCCCTCTCAAAAGCCAAAACAATCATCGCCGACGCACTTTATACCGCAATCTTAATCAGCTACGCCCAAGGTTTCGAACTAATCAAAAAAGCCGC
>CAZVOZ010000022.1:8164-10691 GCA_964629065.1 uncultured Candidatus Peribacteria bacterium | reverse complement strand
GGCAAAGCAAGTAAAATTAGAAAAAGAAAGATTTACTAGTGTGAAAGAAAGAGGAATCGATTTTTGGCTTAAAGTCTGCTATAATTAGCAGATTAATTTTTGAAAATGGGCATAGAAAGATTAACACAGAGCTTGGAAGAAATTTTGGGAAATTTTGGCGATAGAGTTGGGCCGAAAGAAGATTCGAAAGTAGATTTTATTGATATATCGAAAATAATCACTGACCGGAAGGCTTTTGACCAGCATGTTTTCCAATTAACCAACGAATCGTCAAACACAATACCGCTAGCTACACATTCAATAACTGAAGCAAATGGTATCATCGCTAATTCAAAACTCGTTCAATATGAAAAGTTGAATGGAAGCGAAGATGTTTATTTTGCAAAAATGGAGATTGATAAGGTTGATCCGGAGCTTCCTAATATGAAAGATCGACGAATCAGAATTGCTCTAATGCGTGGGGATATTGGGAAGGATAATGTGCTAAATGCTTTTCATAATAATGATCAGTCCGTAATGGCAGTTATGATCGTAAAGAATTTAGATGACAATGATTTCGTGATGCCACATCGTTTTGTAAATCCGGCTTACAGAAAATCAGGTTTAGGAACAACAATGTTGAAGGCTGCAGAAACTCAGTGCTTGAGTATGGCGGAGGGGCCAGAGGTAAATTTATCAGTGAGTACAGCTCAATTGGATGTGATTTTGTGGTTACTTAAAAATGGTTTTGAACCAAGTTCAGACGAGGAGAAAGGAAAGTTGGAAATGATTTTTAATGGAGACAAGAACCTTTGTGTTGGGGAACGACTTAATGTTTTCCCAGTCGATGTTGAACATCAAAATAGGGTGCATGATAATGTCAGCAAAAAATTGTATATCACTTTTGAAAAACCATTAACTTATCAAGGCGAACAAGTTCCTGAAATAGCAAGGCAAGTGGGTGGAGAAATTGCACTTGCAACAAATCAAGAATAACCTTCTACTCTTTTCTCTTTTCTCTCTGCTCTTTTGTCTTTATACTCCTTTGGCTATGAGAATTTTTCGGCGAATTAAAAAAAGGGTGAGTGAGAATGCTTTTCTGGTTTTGGATATCGGGACGGATGTGGTGAAGGCGTTGGTTGTGGAAGTCGACGGGCCGCGGTTTAAGGTCTTGGGCATGGGGAAAAAGAAGCAGAGTCTTTTGGATATGCAAAGTGGGACGGTGACGGATATTGCGGCGGTGGTGACGAATTGCCAAGGTGCGATTTCGCAGGCGGAAAGCCAAGCGGGCGTGCACACGGAAAAGATGATTTTGGGGATTTCGGGAGAATTAGTGAAAGGTTCGACTTCGACGACGAGTTATGTGCGGCGCGATTCGACGAGCAAATTGGATTTGGCGGAGCTGCGGAATATTGTGCACAAGGTGCAATGGAAGGCTTTTGATCAAATTCGGGCGGAGCTGGCGGATGAGACGGGTTATAGCGAGATTGATGTGAGGCTGATTGATGCGGCGATTGTCGATGTGCGGGTGGATGGCTACAAAGTGGCGAATCCGATCGGTTTTCAAGGGAAGGAGGTTTCGTTGAGTATTTTTAATGCTTTTGCACCGTTGCAGCATTATGGCGCGTTGCAGACGATTGCGGCGGAAATTGACAAGGAGCTTTTGGCGATTGCGAGCGAGCCTTATGCTTTGGCGCGATTGATTGGGCAGGAAGATGGTGGGAATTTTGGGGCGATTTTTATTGATGTTGGTGGAGGGACGACGGATATTGCGGTGGTGAGCGAAGGTTCGGTGATTGGCACGAAGATGTTTACTTTGGGCGGGCGGACTTTTACAAAACGCTTGTCGCGGACTTTGAATATTTCATTTAAGGAAGCGGAAGATATTAAATTGCTTTATAGTGCGGATAAGTTGGAGCGGCAGTCGCATAAAATTGTGCGCGAGGCTTTGAAGAGTGATGCGGATTTATGGCTTTCAGGTGTGGCTTTGACTTTGGAGAGTTTTGATGCGGTGAGTCAGTTGCCGTCGAAGATTTTGTTGTCGGGCGGCGGAGCGCATTTGCCGGAGATTAAAGAGAGTTTGGAAAGTCGCGAATGGGCGAAGTCTTTGGCGTTTACGCGCAAGCCGCAGGTGAATTATTTTAATCCGAAAATGGTGACGAGTTTGATTGATGAGCAAAAATTATTGCACGATCAGGAAGATATTGTACCGTTGGCTTTGGCGCAGATGGGGCATGAATTGATTAGTAAGGAACAGTTGCTTTCGAAGGTGCTTAAAAAAGTGGTGCGTTTAATGCAAATGTAATAATGGCAAAAGAAAATAAAAAAATAATTTACATTGAGCTGGATGATGAGTTGACGACGGTTTATGAAAAGGTGAAAGAGGCGAAGAGTAGCGAAGTTTACATTGTTTGCCCGAAGCAGGCTTTGTTGTTTCAGAGCGTGGTGAATTTGAAGATTTTGCAGAAGAAGGCGGCGAAATTGAAGAAGGCGATTTTTTTGGTGACGGATGATAAGAATGGGACGCATATGGCGGCGAAATTGGGGA
>CAZVOZ010000022.1:0-8064 GCA_964629065.1 uncultured Candidatus Peribacteria bacterium | reverse complement strand
ATTTTTTTGGTGACGGATGATAAGAATGGGACGCATATGGCGGCGAAATTGGGGATTGAGGTTTATAATAAGGAAGATCGCGATGGGGCGCCGCGGATTTTTTCGCCGGAAAGTGGCGATGAGCGGTTGATGATGACGCCGTTGAAAGCGAGTGTGAATGCGGCTTCGGAGGAAGCGCCGACGCGTTTGACGGAGCGGAAGATTTCGATTAGTCAGATTTTGAAGCGCAAGGGCGTAGGCAATGATGGGAAGATTAAGATTGATTTGCGCGTGGAAGCGCAAAAGAAGCAAAAGGAAAAGCTGAAGGTGCGAGTGATTGCGCCGAATCGACGGGCGTTGATTGCGTTGATTTCTTTGAGCACGGTGATTTTGTTGTTTATTTTGTATGTCGCTTTACCGGGCGCGACGATTTATATTACGCCGACTTCGAGTACTTTGGAGAAGTCCGTGAATATTACTTTGGCGGATTTTACGAAGAATCAAAGTGAGATTGAGACTTCGGATGCGCGAGTGATTGCGAGTTATCCGATTAGTATTAATGTTTCGAAGACGATTGATTATTTGCCGACGGGCAAGCGGATTTCGGATAAGGCGGCAAATGCGCGTGGGCAGTTGACGGTTTTTAATGAAAGTGGCGAGGATTGGCTTTTGGTAGCGAAGACAAGGTTTCAGACGGAAGAAGGTGTGGTGTTTAGGTTGCAAAATGATGTGACGGTGCCGAGCGGTGTGAAGGGAAATCCGGGTAAATTGGCGGTGGCGGTGGTGGCGGATCCTTTGGATGCGAATGGTTTGGTGACGGGCGATCGTGGGAATTTGGGTGTGGGGACGAGTTTTGTTTTGCCAGGGTTGCGTGAAGAAACGCGTTCGAAGATTTATGCGAAAAATGAGGCGGCGATGGCAGGTGGTGTGACGGATTATGTTGCTTATGTGATTGAAGAGGATTTGGAAGGCGCGCGATTGCGGCTGCGCGAAGAGATTTTGAAGGTGGCGCAAGAGGAATTGGAGAAAGCGGTGGAGGAGAAGAATACGGTTTTGGGTGAGCGGGAATTTGCGCTTTTGGAAGGTCAAAATGCGATTCAGTTGGGCGAGGTGGAGATTAATTTGGCGGCAGGACTAGTGGGTCAGGAAATTGACAAGTTTCAAGTGAATGGGACGGTGCAAGTGAGTGGGATTTATTATTCGCGGGCAGAGATGTTAAATATTTTGACGGAAGAATTGAATGAGAAGAAGAGCCCGAATCGCGAGCTTTTGACGATTAGTGAGGATTCGAAGACTTATCGGATTTTTGAATGGGATGAGGCGAATGGCAAGGTGCGTTTGACGGCGAATATTAAAGGGATTGAGCAGTATCAAATTGATCCGAAGGAGGAGGATGGCGCAAGGTTGCTGGCGAAGATTCGCGAGCATGTGGCGGGAATGGATATTGAGGAGGCGAGGAAGTTTATTCAGAATTTGCCGGAAGTGAATAAGGTGACGATTGAGAGTTGGCCGGCTTGGTCCCCTACTATTCCGAGCATTCCGGATAATATTGAGTTTGAGATTCGCGACGCGCGCTGATATACTTCTTTCATAAATTTACCTTCCTCATTTATGAAAAATTTTTCTGTAAAGAAGTCTTTGGCGATCATGGTCGCCGCGGCTGGTTTTAGTTCGCTTTTTTTAGTGATGAATAGTGCGTTTGGGTTAGATGCGCCGGTGACGGATCCAGATGATGCGGCAGGAATTTCGCCAACTTTTAAGGGAGTAACTTTGACGGATGATTTGGTGTTTGAGAATGGCGGGAGAATTACTCGCGGCGCAGATGCTTTTGGCACATATATCTCTTTTGAAGATGCGAACACTTATGGTGTAAATGCAACTTTAACAACTTCTTTGCTCGTCGGGCAAATTCAAGGTGGGCAAGGAATAACGATTACTCCGACGGCGATTAGTCGCAGTGGTGGGAATTTGGGGATTAATGCTCCTGGAGCGGACGTAAGTGTGAGCGCGAATAATTTGCGAGTGACTGGGAACGTGAATGTGACGGGTTCGGTGGTGGCAAGTGGTGGAATGGATTTGCCTTTTAGGACTAGCTCGGCGGTGATCGCTGGGAATGCGGCGGCAACTTATCCAACACAATTAGTCGCTTGCCCTGGAGGAACAACGAAAGTGGTGTCTTGCCAATTATATTTTTCTTTAGGAAATAATTTGATTACTGGACCGGGAACACGGAATCGAACTGATGGAGTTGCTGGTTGTAGCGGCCGCTATTATCAAACTGGCGCTGGAAACACTAGCGGTGTTTTGACGGCCACTTGTCTCTAATATTTTTCTAAATCCCTCAAATGAAAAAAGTTTTAATTTTAACGGTTTTGGCGGTGAGTTTGACTGGATGTCAGGCAAACCCAGCTGTGGAAAATGACATAAGCTATCAAGAGTTTTCGCCAGAAACAGTGCAAGAACAATTGGATGCGGACACCTTAGTTGAGGCCGTACTGACTATGAATAAGCCGCTTTGTGGCACGATTGAAAATGTGGTGCAAAGGGATAATTGTTTGGTGAAGATTGCTGATGCGCAGTTGGTGGAAAAGGCAAGAATCGCGGCGGACAGAAAGTCTTGTAGCGGAATTCAAGAAGAGGTGACGAAAAAACAATGCGAACTGATTGTGGAGGATATCTTGGCGGATCGTGAGGCCCAAGAGGATGTTCAAAAAGAGGTTGAGCATGTTCAGAGCTTGGTTGATGGGCAAGATTTAAAAGGTTGCGCAAAACTGAAAGATGAAAATTTCCGTGAACAATGTGAGATCAATATATACAATCGCATGGCTTTAGAATCGAAAGATGAGAGTCATTGTGAAAAGATCGATCCGAAAGATTTGCGTGAAGATTGCAAAGCGCAGTTCTAGGTGTAAACCTTAAACGCCGAGTTGTTTACGAATCTCTTCGGCCTTGTCGTCATCTTGCTGTTTGAGGCCAGTTTGAGCATATTCATCCTCAAGCTGCATCCATTCGCTGTAATGTTGATCAACGAGTTTTTCTAGCTGAGGAACATGTTTCTGAGAAAGAGCGGCAAATTTTTGCTTTTCTTCTTCGAAGATGCGGATCAATTCGTCGATTTGCGATTGTTTCAATTTTGGAATTGAATCGATGATGCGCTTCTTTTCGTCTTTGGCTAGTGAGATTGAACCAGCTAAAAGGCGGATGAAATAGTTTTCGTCAAAGCTCAGTTCGTGAGTTGGAACAGGCACTTTTAATTCGTCGGCAAATTTTGTGCCGAGTTGGAAATTAGCTGGTGTGGTGTCTTCTGGTTCGGCTACTGCGCCGCCAGTTGCTGCTCCTCCTGCTGCTGGGGGAAAGCCGCCGCCCATTGGATCTCCATATGGATTTTGACCGTATTGAGGCTGTGGTTGGCCCATTGGCGGTTGTGGTGGGTATTGACCATAAGGGTTTTGACCGTATTGAGGCTGTGGTTGGCCCATTGGCGGTTGTGGTGGGTATTGGCCATAAGGATTTTGTCCGTATTGAGGCTGCGGTTGAGCGTATTGAGGTTGCTGAGGTTGGCCCATTGGTGGCTGTGGTGGGTATTGAGCATAAGGGTTTTGACCGTATGGTTGTTGACCTTGCGCTTGATCCATTGGCGGTTGTGGTGGGTATTGGCCGTAAGGTTGTTGTGGTTGTGGAGGTTGCCCCATTGGTGGCTGCGGTGGAATAGGAGGTTGCGGTGGGGTTGGCGGAGTCGGCATTCCTGCAGAATTACCTTGAGCAAAAGGATCTTGACCACCTGCTGGCGGCATTGGCGGAGTTGGTGGCTGCGGCGGAGTTGGCGGATTAGCGGCAAAATTGCCAGCTTGGGATTGATCGTCGCCCATCGGATTTGCAGTTGTTGGATCCATTTGAACTTGTGGTAATTAAGAATTGTTTTACTTTATACATTTTAACGCTGTTTTAGGTTTTTTTCAAGGCAAAAGGGCGAACTATAAGATATATTTGCGTGGACAAATTTGGACAGAAATTATAGAATCCGCTTGCTGATTAAGGGCGGTTAGCTCAGTTGGTAGAGCGCGTCGTTGACTCCGACGAGGTCAACAGTTCGAATCTGTTACCGCCCACCAGAAAAAAACTCGGAAACTAGAAAGCTAGAGAACTAGAAAGCTAGAATTTTGACATAATTTTGTCACGAAAATTTTAGAAAAATTTTAAGTGTGACTGATAAAATTCTGGTATGAGGAATTTTATTAAATGGTTGCTAAATTTGGTTTTGCCAATGCGTTGCGTGGCTTGTGGTCGTGAGAAAACATTGTTGTGCTATGGCTGTGCCGATAAGCTGAAGATTTTGCGTCAACAAGAGTGTCCGCGTTGTCGGAAAGCGAATAAATCGGGGAAGGTTTGTTGTGGGACGGATTTTGTTCTAAATCGGTTAGTGGTGACTTTTCGCTATCAGCAAAATGACATTATTCAAAAGTTGGTGAAGCAATTTAAGTATCATTATTCTTTGGAATTGGCGCGATATCTGCGGCGGGCTTTGATGAAGCAGATTATCGAATATTTTTGTCCGCCGGATTATATTTTTGTGCCGGTGCCGCTAGATAAAAAGCGGCGGCGGGAGCGCGGGTTTAATCAAGCCGAAGTACTGGCGGAAAATATTGGGCCGATGTGGGATTGTTTGCAGCGCAAAGTGCATGATCGACATCAGGCGGGATTGAATCGACGCGAGCGGCTGACGAATGTAATTGGTTTATTTTCGTTGAAAGAGGGGTTTGATGTAAAGAGGAAGAGATTGGTATTGATTGATGATGTGGCGACGACCGGGGCGACTTTGAATGAATGTGCGAAAGTGTTATTGGCGGCGGGAGCAAAAGAGGTTTCGGCGCTGGTGCTGGCGCGTGGTAGTTGATAATATAAATTTATGAAAATTGGAATTGATGCATCGAGGTTTGGTGGCGAAGAGGCGACGGGCGTGGAATGGTATAGCCATCATATTATTACGGAATTGGTGAAGATTTTGCCGGCGACGGATGAAGTGGTTTTGTACACGCGATCCCCTATTCGATTGGCGCATGGTGCGAATGTGTGTGTGAAGCAGATTGAGCGGCGGCGATTGTGGACGATTTTGGGTTTGAGTTTGGAAATGTGGCGGGAGAAACCGGACATCCTATTTGTGCCGTCGCATACTTTGCCGCTTTTTTTGGCGCCGCGGACGGTGACGATGATTCATGATACGGCGTTTCGGCATTTTCGGCGGGCTTATGGTTTTTTTCAGTATCATTATTTGAATTGGTCGACGAAGTTTGCGGTAAAAAGGGCGACGAAGATTTTGGTGCCGAGTATGGCGACGGCGGATGATTTGGTGAAATTGTTTGGTTGTCGGCGAGAAAAAATTGTGGTGGTGCCACATGGCTTTGGGGGCTTGGCGCAGGCGGAATATTCCGATGTTTTGGAGCGATTCAAATTGAAGGAAAAGAAATTTTTGTTGTTTGTCGGGAGGTTGGAGTTGAAGAAAAATTTACAAAGGTTGATTGAAGCGTTCAAAGTTTTTTCGACTGAGCATACGGATTTTTACTTGGTGTTAGCGGGAAAGCGTGGTTTGGGTTTTCAGCAAATTTGGCGGACGGTGGTGGAATATGGGTTGGAAAATCGGGTGATCATGCCGGGTTATATTACGGAAAGTGAAAAGGCTTTTTTGTTGGCGCGGTGTGAGGCGTTTGTATTTCCTTCGCTTTATGAAGGCTTTGGTTTGCCGCTTTTGGAAGCTTTTGCGGTTGGGAAACCGGTGCTTTGTTCGACGACGCCGGCGTTAAAGGAAGTGGGCGGCGAGGCGGTGGTTTATTGTGATCCTCTGGATTCGAGCGATATTGCGAGTGGACTGGAGTCAGTTTTGGAATTTGATGGCGAAAAAGGACGGGCGCGGCTGAAGGATTTTTCATGGCAAAAAGCGGCGGAAGAAACTTTAAAAACATTACATGGATAATAAAAAAATTGCGCAGGTGTTTGAGGAAATGGCGGATATGCTGGAGATTTCGGGTGAGAGTTTTTTTCGGGTGAATGCTTATCGAAAAGGTGCTTTGACGGTGGAGAATTTGGGCGAAGATTTGCGGAATGTGCGCAAGGGTGGCGAAAAATTGATTGAGGAGATTCCGGGGATTGGAAAGGCTTTGGCGGAGAAGATTATTGAGCTGGTGGATACGGGAAAATGCGTGGCTTATGAAAAAATGCGTGCGGGTTTTCCGACGGGTTTATTGGAGATTTTGAAGGTGCGTGGGATTGGCCCAAAGAAGGTGAAGTTGTTTTATGAGAATTTGGCGGTGGATAGTGTGGCGAAGTTGAAGGCGGCGGCGGAGAAGGGTTTGATTCGGGAGTTGCCGAAGATGGGTGAGAAGAGCGAGGCGGAGATTTTGACGGCGATTGGGGAATTTGAGCAGTTTAGTGGCGAGCGGGTTTTGGTGCATGTTGCGCTGTATGAAGCGGAGCGGTTGATGGAATATTTGAGGGGGTTGCCGGAATTGTTGAAGATTGAATATGCGGGGAGTTTGCGGCGGCGGCAGGAGTCGATTGGCGACATTGATATTTTGACGACAGCAAAAGAGCCGGAGAAGGTGCGTGAAAAAGTGATGGCTTATTTTGTGGCTTATGATGAGGTTTTGACGGTGGTGGCGCAGGGCGATACGAAGTCGAGTGTGATTTTGAAAAGTGGAATTCATTGCGATTTGCGTTTGGTGGAGCCGGTGAGTTTTGGTGCGGCTTTGCATTATTTTACGGGCAGTAAGGAGCATAATATTGTGATTCGTGATTTGGCGAAGAAGCAAGGATTGAAGGTAAACGAGTACGGTGTTTTTGATGGTGAGAAGCGAGTTTGTGGCGAAAATGAGGAAGAGATTTTTGGGTTATTTGGTTTGCCGTGGGTGCCGCCGGAACTGCGGAAGGGCGATTTGGAGTTTGAATATGGTTTGAAGTATGGAAAGTTTCCGCGTTTGATTGAGGAGGGTGATTTGCGTGGGGATTTGCATTGTCATAGTCTTTATAGTGATGGAAAGCGGACGATTGAGGAGATGGCGCTGGCGATGATCGCGAAGGGTTATGATTATTTTGCGATCACGGATCATTCAAAGGCGATGGGGATTACGGGCGGGATGGATGAGGAAAAGATTCGGCGGCAATGGAAGGAGATTGATGTTTTGAATAAAAAATTGGCGGGGAAGATGAGGATTTTGAAGGGTTGTGAGGTGGATATTTTGAAGGATGGGGATTTGGATTTTGGTGATGAGATTTTGAAGGAGTTGGATGTGGTGGTGGCTTCGGCGCATTTGCATGGAAGGTTGCCGGCGGAGCAGCAGACGAAGCGGCTGATTAGGGCTTTGGAAAACCCTTATGTGAAGATTTTGGGGCATCCGACGGGGAGGTTGATTAACAAAAGGGCGGAGATGGAATTTGATATGGATGCGGTGATAAAAGCGGCAGTGGCGAATGGCGTGGCGTTGGAGATTAATGCTAGTCCGAGTCGGTTGGATTTGCCGGATAAGTATTTGCGGCGGGCGAAGGAAATGGGCGCGAAGTTTACAATTGATACGGACAGTCATGACAGCGATCAGATTGAGTTTATGCAGTTTGGCGTGGGGATTGCACGGCGCGGTTGGTTGACAAAAGCGGATATCGTGAATACGCGCGCTTTGGGAGCGGATTTGACACTGAGTTTTGAGTAGCTATAATGACTTTATAATTTTACCTTATTGTTATGAAAAAGTTTTTAGCTTTGGCTTTGATCTCGGTGATGGGGCTTTCGGGTTGTAATTTCATGAAGAGTGAGAAGGAGCTATATATGGCAGCGGTAAAGGAAGCGACTTGTATGTTGTTTGAAGCGGAAGATATGTTTGATCCGGCTTTGGAAGAAGCGACAAAGGAAATTTTCCGTGATAAGGGTTTTGATGCGGATGATGAACAAGCGATGGTAGCTTTGGCTGAGAAATATGATGGTGATCCAGAGGTACAAGCGGCAATTGAAGAGGCTTTGGATGAATGTGCTGGTGATATGTTGGATGGTTTGAAAGACTTGAATTTGGAAGAAGAATTGGAAAAGATCGAAGTTGAAGG
>CAZVOZ010000021.1:4239-10779 GCA_964629065.1 uncultured Candidatus Peribacteria bacterium | reverse complement strand
GATTGCGTCGTATACGGAAGATCGGATTGTGACGACGAATCCGGAGGAGATATTGAATAAATAAAAGCGGAGCTTTTATTTAGATAAGGAGAGAAAGAGATAAAGAGATAAAGAGATAAAGAGAGAATTATTTCTTTTTTTCTCTTTTGGCTTTTAGTTTTTGGTAATTTTCGTAGTAGGAGCTGCCGATTTCGCCGAGGAAGCTGGCGGATTTTTGGGCGAGGTCGGTGGCTTGGTCTTTGAAGTTTTCTGGTTTTTTGATTGGTGGTTTGTTTTTGCCGATTTTTTTTAATTTTTTAAAGCCGGATTCGAAAATGTTGTCAACGAATGTTTGTAATTGAGCGAGGGTGGCGCCTATTTTTTGGGAGGTGGGGGATTTTTTGGTCATGGGTGTGAGGTTGTATATTGGATATGGGTATTGTTTATTTTTGTTTATATTCAAGCAATAATATTGCAGCAGATCTCAATATTTAAGAGTTTCTCGTTGAAGAATATTTTATGCTTTTTACTTTAATTAGGCCACCAATCGAAATTATCAGAGATTATAATTTCAGATTTTGTTATGTGGTGGGTTGTTCTCATTGGTATTGTTTTGTATTTAAGGTTATATTTATCTGCAAACTTTCTGATTTGTTCACAATCGTCATAGGTAAGCATGAATTTGCCTTGAATTTGTGCTGTTAGATGAAACAATTTTTCGTGATCTATCTCATGGTGTGTATATAGACGTTTCCCGGCCTTTACATATGGTGGGTCAATGAAAAAATAGTTTTTAGGGTTGTTTTTCTGTTTTTCAATCAATTTAAAGGCATCATCCTTTATAAAATTTATTTTTTCTTTGACAAAATTTATTGCTAGTATTCTATTGTTCAGTGTTTGAGCGTACCAACGAGAGCTAATGCCTTTTCCGTTTTCTCCGTTTTTAATTAAGCCTGATCCTTTAGCTATAATTCCTCCATGAAAAATTCTATTTTTCAGAATGGTACAGAATGCAATGTCATGGATTTCTTTGTTAGGTTTTTCTAGTTCTGTTTTGGCGTTCTGATAAGTGAGATCAAAATTCAATATTTTATTTGCAAGCCATTTATTCTTTCCATTAAATATTATTTGCCAAACTGCAGCTATTTCTTCATCTAGTTCGCACATTACTATGTGATCTGCTAGCTTTTCAAAAGCTGCGGTAAGTGCAACAATTCCCCCTCCCGCGAAAGGTTCAATCAAATGTTTAGCTTCAGGGTTTTGTAGTAACCAATTTCTCACAATTGGGATAAGCCAGGTTTTGCCTCCAGGGTAACGGAAAGGGCTACGTTGTGGGACTGAAGAGACATTAGCGATGCGATTTTGTGATTGTATCTTATTGTCTTCTGTTTCAAAAAATGTTAATTGGGTCTGCATGATTATGCTGTTACAATGTCATTTAAAGTTGGGGCTTCTGGAGGGCTGCTTTCGAGGCTCTCATCTAATCTGTCTTGAAGTGTTAATATAAAGTCTCCGATTTTTCCTGGATCTGGCGTGGTAATTTTCAACAAGGCGGGTTCAAATTCCGTGTAAATAGTTTCGACTAATTTAAGGTGAAAATTTTTATTATTTTCGTTTGGGACAAGATCGTAGAGAAACCATGCAATATCTGCTTTTTCTTTTTTTACAACGGGCAATTTGGGCAATGTCTCAAAAAATGACTTTTGCAGAGCGACTGCTTGTTTCTTGTTCCAAGACTTCAAAATACCCCCTTTGTAGAGCATCTGTGGAATTAGTCTTTTTCTTGATGAAGAAAGGTAGTCAGGCTTTGGGAAATTATAGCCTACAGGCCAGTCAAATTTAGCTGATTGATTGTTAATATAAGCGTCAAAAGGATTTCGAATGTTTCCGGATATGTAAACGCCCTGAACCTCGAGGGAGGCGAAATTTTTTAACTGTCCCTTTTCATTGTAGGAGACTAGGACGAAATCAATATTGCCTGTGGACACCCCGTGTTTGTCAAGCAGTTTAACCTCAGTCAATGAAGTCCATTGTTCTTTTTCGTTGAAGAAAAATTTTGCTGCATTCTCTATAATAAACCAATCTTCTCTAAAACGGATTGGACATGTAATAATAGCTCGGTTATTGTGCTGTACGCTACAAACACCTAGAGGGTTATTGGCTTTGTCCTTCGTACAATTAGGAACTTTATTGTTAAATGGGCACAATTTTTTTTCTCTATATCTTTTTGCTTTTTCTGAATTGTTTGTCGTTGGAAACCCAAAGACTTCACCTAATGGGTTCAGTTTTCTGCTCATATATTCGAAGTTAATGTTGAAATTATATATCAAAAATATTTATCGCTCTAGTTAGATTTTTTTCTAGTAAACCGATGTGTGCAAAATCTTTTTCTAGATCACTAATCTCCAGTTCCTTCCCTTCCTTCGTTACAACATCAGTTCGGGATTTTCGTCATGTCCATGTAGAAAACTTCCCAAGTGTGGCCGTCGAAGTCTTCGATGGTGCGTTGTTGCATGAAGCCGTAGTCGCGCATTTCGTTTGGTTCGATGCCGCCGGCGGCGAGGCCTTTGGTCATGATGTCGTTGACTTCGTCGACGCTGGTGACGGAGAGTGAGAAGAGGCCGGCGATATTGGTTTTGGTGTCAGCGATCGGTTTTTCTGTGAAGGTTTTGAATTTTTCGTGTGTTAAGAGCATGACGAAAATGTTGTCGCTCCAAACCATGCATTTGCCGGTGTCGTCGGAAAATTGCGGATTATTGGTGAAGCCTAAGGCGGCGTAGAAATCCATGGATTTTTGGAGGTCTTTAACTGCTAAATTGACGAAGATTTGTTTGGACATGGTTTTGGGGTGATTGATTTAATTTTGATGGTTGTCGATTGCGAAAACTAATAAATCATTTTCTTTGTAAATGCAAAGGGCGCGAAATTGTTTGTTGATGCGAAATGAGTAGATTCCTTTTTCTTTGGGCTTTTTTAGTTTAAAGTTCGCTGTTTTGAGATTGCCTGAAAGGATGTATTGTTTTGCTTTTTGATATTGTTTTAGTAGAAGTCTTTCCTTGAGGTATTTGAAAACTGTTTTGTCCTCTAGGATTGAGGCTATTTTCATGTAGGGATGTTTATAAGTTCAGATTTTTTCATGTTGTAAATTGTGTTGGCTTTTTTTCTCATTTCTGGGGTAATTTCTGAAGTCGAAAGTTCGTGAATTTCTATTGGTTGGTCGACTTGAATTGCCATGATGTTGATTTTGCCTTTTGCATAAGCGTCTAATAGCATTCTGGCGATGGCGGAAACTGTGAGGTGTTGTTTTTTTGCGCGCTTTGCGGATTGATTGTAGATGGTTTTGTCGATGGAAAGTGTTGTGTGAGCCATTTTGTTTATTATGTTAATTACATAATTATTATATAAGGTTTTTGGGGGTTTTCAAGCGCTAAATTTTATTCTTTCGTCACAACATCCGGCACGATGCCTTGGCCTTGGATGGCGCGGTCGTTGGGGGTGAGCCATTCGGCGCTGGTGAGGCGGAGGAGGGAGTTGTCGGTGTATTTGGTGAGGCTTTGGGCGGTGCCTTTGCCGAAGGTGGTTTGGCCGATGATGGTGGCGAATTTGTAGTCTTGGAGCGCGCCGGCGAGGATTTCGGAGGCGGAGGCGGAGCCGGCGTTGACGAGGACGGTGACTTTGGCGCCAGCGAGGCGGCCGTCGCCGCTGGTTTTGAAGGTTTCGATTTGGCCTTTGGCATTCTTTAATTTCACGGCGACGATTTGTTCTTTGGAGAATAGGCCGATGAGGTCGATGGCGACATCGAGGTAGCCACCGGGGTTGTTGCGGAGGTCGATGATGTATTCTTTGGGTTTGCTTGGAGCGAGTTTGTCGAGGTGGGTGAGGAATTCTTTGTAGGTGCCGCGGCTGAAGTTTTTGATGGTGATGGTGGCTTTGGAGTCTTTGATTTGGGATTCGACGGTTTCGATGAGGATGAAGCCGCGTTCGATTTCGAAGTTTAGTTCTTTTTCGTTGCGGAGGACGGTGATTTTGACTTTGGTGCCGGCGGGGCCTTTGATTTTTTTGCTGACGGTGGAGATGTTTTGGTCGCGGATGTCTTGGTCGTCTACTTTGATGATGATGTCGTTGGCTTTGAGGCCGGCTTTTTCGGCGGGGGAGTTTTTGATTGGGCTGATGATGACGATGTCTTTGGCGATTTTTTCGATGGTGACGCCGATGCCTTCGAGTTCGTTGCCGAAGTTTTGGAGGAAGCTTTCGGCGGAGTCGGGTTCTTCGAAGATGCTGTAGGGGTCGTTGACGACTTCGAGGAGGCCTTGGATTGCGCTATATTCGAGGGCTTTTTTGTCGATTTGGTCTTTGTTTAGGTAGTCGCGGTCGATGGTGTCCCAGACATTGTCGAAAATGGGGTGGTCGGAGGATTCTTTTTTTGTTGTGGTGGTTATTTTGATTGGTTGGTCTTTTTTTTCGCTGCTGTAGTTTTGGATTTGATAAAGGTAATAAGCGGCTTCTCCTTTAGTAATGTTGGCGAAGGGGGCGAAGTTTTCGGGAGTGTTTTCGTCGACGATGCCGAGTTCGGCGGCTCTGAAAGCGGTTTTGGCGGTGTAGGATTTGGGAGTGATGTCTTTGAAGGGGAATTTTGTTTGGTCAAAGAAGAGTTTTTGGCCGATGCCGAGGGTTTGGAACATTTTTTCGAGGGCGAGGTGTTTTTTAATGGGGAATTCGATGCCGAAGTCTTGGGTTTTGATTGGACTGAGGAGGTTGAGGTCTATAGCTGTTTGGATGTAAGCGGCTTGAGGGTGGGTGATTGGCGTGTCGGTGAAGTTTTGATTGGTGGGTGTGGAGAGTTCGGTTTGGCCAAATGTGAGGAGAAGTTCGTAGAAATCGCCTTTGGTAAGGGTTTTGTCAGGTTCGAAGTTGGTGGTTTGGGGGAGGAGTTTTTGGTCGTAAAGGTCTTCGATTGGCGTGTAGTAGCGGTGCGAGGCGGGGACGTCGGCGTAGAAAGCGGCGCTTTGGAAAGAAAAAAGAAGAAAGAAGAAAGAAAAAAAGGAGAATTTGAGGGTTTTCATGTTTTGAGGGGTGATTTTTGTTAAGGTAGCAAATAAGTGGATTATTTCCTAGGTTTTGCCCTTCTGTCAGCCGCTTTTTTGTGGTATAATTTCGTGATGGAAAAAAATATTGCAAATCGGGGCGTGATGTTTGGAAATCTCTTGAAGAGTGGGATTTTTGCGCTGACGGCGGCGGCGATTTTGGTGGGGAATTTTTTTTATGAAGGTGGTTTGGCGAGTGATTTGCCGGAGGTTTCGGAGGTGGATGAGTTGGTGGAGAGTCGGATTATTACGCGTTTTGATGGGGCGGAGGCGAGTTTGGCGCAAGCGGAAGGGGTTTATGAATTTGATTTGAAAGAGGGGCGGGCGTGGGTGAATTTGACGGGGGCGACGGAGGAGGTGCGGTTTCGTGTGGGTGAGAAGTTGTTGATTGAGTCGAATCGGGCGGCGTTTGATTTGCGTTATGAGGGAAATGAGGTGGAGGTGGATGTGTATGATGGCGATCTTTATCTCAGTTTTGTGGAGGGGGAAGAGGTTTTGAATAGTTTGCTTTTGCCGCGGGCGAGTAGTTTGCGGATTGGGTTGCAAAAGGTTGATGGGAAGATTGCGCCGCTTCTGCCGGATAAGTTGCGGAAGGAGTTTTTTTATGCGGCGATTGGTGGGCAGGCGGAGGATGAGTTTGTGAAGAAGAATTTGGCGGAGGATAAACGGTTTTTTTCGGAGTTGAAGCGGGAGTTTCGTTCGGAGGTGGCGCGGAAGGAGCCGCGTGGTTCGGGCGGGATTTTGGATCAGGCTTTGGGTTTTGCGGCGGCGAATTTGACTTTTGTGCCGGAGAAGGAGCGCGATTTGGAGTTGAAGGTTGTGACGCAGCATTTGGATAATGCGCTTTTTTATGCGAATTCGGGGGCGGCGGCGAAGATGAAGGAGGAGTTGGCGGCTTTTCGGGCGGTTTCGGTGCAGGCCGAAGGGTTGCGCGAAGTGATTTTGGCTTATTTGGATCGTTTGGCGATTTTTAGTTTCGGTGATCCAGAGTATGAGGTTTATTTGGCTTTGCTTTCGGCGAGCGATGAGAAGGGGCAAGCGGATTTGTTGGCGGTTTATTGGTTTAATGTTTATAAAGGTGTTGATGAAGGCGCGGCTTCGGCGCAGGCGGCGTTGGATTTGTATTTGGCGAAGTTTGATCAGTTGTTGTCGCCGAATGATCCGGATTATCAAAAGTATTTGACGGAGCAAAATCAGTTGTTTGATAATTTGTTTTTGCGATTTCCGTTGTTTTATCGTGATGGGTATTTTGCTTTGAAGGAGAGGATTGAGAAGGAGTTGGTGGCTTTTTATGAAGGGCAAGCGGCGGAGGAGTTGAGGCAGTCATTTGTGAATCAGAAGATTGATTTTTTGAAACGGTTGCGAAGATATTTCTTTGATGGTGAAGTGGAAGTGGCCGAGGCGAAGAAGATTTTCCGACGGTTGATGAATGGGGCGAAGGCGCTTTTGCCAGCGGAAAGCGATAGTGTGGCGGTGA
>CAZVOZ010000021.1:0-4139 GCA_964629065.1 uncultured Candidatus Peribacteria bacterium | reverse complement strand
TTGATGAATGGGGCGAAGGCGCTTTTGCCAGCGGAAAGCGATAGTGTGGCGGTGATTGAGTTGTTTGAGGCGCAATTGAATGATATTGAGGATTTTTGGGGGTATTTGAGTAGTGCGGATTATCAAACGAAGTTTTATGGTTCGACGCATGAGGAGAGGTATGAGGCTTATTTGAAGGAGCGCGAGCAGGTTTTTGATTTTGATGATTTGCGTGAAGGGGTTTTTGGGGAAGTGACGGAGGAAGCGGTTTCGGTGGAGGAGTTGGCTTTGAAGGTGGAGGAGATTTTGGCGGCGAAGGCGGAGATTTCTTCTGTCGTGGTGGAGGCGGAGGATGCGAAGGAAAGGTATTTGCCGATTTCGGCGGTGGTTGGCGGTTATCCGTTTAAGGCGTTGTTTGATCGTGATACGGAGTTGTTGTCGGAGGTTTTTGCTTATGATGAAGAGGTTTCTAGTCGGCCGGTGCCGGCGGAGAAGTTGTTTGGCTTGATTGCGCAAAAGTTTGGCGATTTGGCGGAGGACAGCGCGGAGGATGCGACGGAAGAGGAATTGGCGGTGGAAAGCGTTGCGGCGCGGAGGGCGCGTTTGTATGTGTCGGAAGTTTTGGGTGATTTAGGTTTAGAGGTTTCGATCGAAGATGTGTCGACGGTTTCGGCGACGGAAGCGATTTATCGCGTCAGTGAGGTTTTCTTGGCCGATACGGACGAAGAAGTGCGTGCGAGTTTTGAAGTAATGATGAATGGCGAAAAGGTGCGTGGTTTGTTTGTGACGGTTTCCGGCGAGCCGCAATTTTTGGAAGGGGAGTTTACTTTGGAAGAACTTGGGGTAATTTTGGAAGCGGAAAGGAGGTTTGTGGAGAGTGGGGAGGAGTATAGTTTGAATGGGGTTTTGGGGAGAGAGGAAGGAGATAAGAAGATAAGGAGATAAAAAGATAAAAAGTCAAAAGAATTCTTAATTTTTCATTTTTAATTCTTTCTGCTACACTCGCTCGTGAAATAAATTAATTCGTTTTTATCATGGCGGACAGTGTAAATCAGGAATATTCAGCGGATCAGATTCAGGTGTTGGAGGGGCTTAGTGCGGTGCGAAAGAGGCCGGGGATGTATATTGGGTCGACGGATATTCGGGGGTTGCATCATTTGATTTGGGAGATTGTTGATAATTCGATTGATGAGGCGATGGCGGGGCATTGTGATAAAATTTTAGTGGAAATTTTGGCGGATGGTGGGCTTTCCGTGACTGATAACGGTCGGGGGATTCCGGTGGATAAGCAGAAGCAAACTGGGAAGTCGGCGTTGGAAACGGTTTTGACTGTTTTGCATGCCGGTGGG
This sequence comes from uncultured Candidatus Peribacteria bacterium, assembly GCA_964629065.1. Taxonomy (GTDB): domain Bacteria; phylum Patescibacteriota; class Gracilibacteria; order UBA1369; family LOWO2-01-FULL-3; genus CAYORB01. The sequence goes on along the minus strand of CAZVOZ010000021.1, from coordinate 2,811 downwards.
AAATTTGGTGATGGTGGGTATAAAGTTTCTGGTGGTCTTCATGGTGTGGGGGTGTCGGTGGTGAATGCGCTTTCGACGAAGCTGGTGGCGGAGGTTTCGCGCGATAATAAGTTGTATCGTCAGGAATACAAAGAGGGCGATCCGCAAGGTGAAGTGGAAGTGGTTGGTGAATCAAAGGCGACGGGGACGAAGATTCTTTTTTATCCTGATGCGAAGATTTTTGATGGGGTGGATTTTGATTATTCGACGGTATTGGGGCGGATGCGTCAACAGGCTTATTTGACGAAGGGTGTGGAGATTTCGGTGGTGGATTATCGCAAGGATCGGCGGTTTCGGTTTTATTTTGAAGGTGGGGTGAAGTCTTATGTGCAGCATTTGAACAAGAATAAGGAGGTGGTGGGTGAGAAGATTTTTTATGTCGAAAAGGAGATGCCGGAAGGGCTTGTGGAGATTGCTTTGCAGTACAATCAGTCATTTCAGGACAATGTTTATACTTTTGCAAATAATATCAGCACGATTGATGGTGGTTCGCATTTGACGGGTTTTCGTTCGGCTTTGACGCGGACGATTAATAATTATGCGCGCAGTGCGGAGATTTTGAAGGAGAAGGATAAGAATTTGATGGCGGAGGATGTGAAGGAGGGGTTGACGGCGATTATTTCGGTGAAGTTGCCGGAGCCGCAATTTGAAGGGCAAACAAAGGGGAAATTGGGGAATGCGGATATGCGAACGGCGGTGGAAGCGGTTTTTAATGAGGCGTTTGCGGAGTTTATGGAGGAGAATCCAGCGGAGGCGAAGGGGATTGTGGGGAAATGTACTTTGGCGGCGCGGGCGCGGATGGCGGCGCGGGCGGCGAGAGAGACAGTTATTCGGAAAGGGGCTTTGGAAGGGATGACTTTGCCAGGGAAGCTGGCGGATTGTTCGTCAAAGGATCCTTCGAGTAGTGAATTGTTTATTGTTGAGGGTGATTCGGCGGGTGGTTCGGCGAAGCAAGGTCGCGATCGGCACACGCAAGCGATTTTGCCTTTGCGCGGTAAGATTTTGAATGTGGAGCAAGCGCGTTTGGATAAGATTTTGGCGAATCAGGAAGTGAAAAATTTGATTATTGCGATGGGTGTTGGTGTGGGTGAAACTTTTGACATGGGGAAATTGCGTTATCATAAAATTGTGATTATGACGGATGCGGATGTCGATGGTGCGCATATTCGGACGCTGATTTTGACTTTGTTTTATCGTTATTTCCGTGAATTGATTGAGCAAGGTTATATTTATATTGCTCAACCGCCGTTGTATAAGATTACGGCTGGCAGGAAGGCGAGTTATGCTTATTCTGATGGCGAAAGAGACGGAGTGCTTGCGGGGTTGGAGCCGGATGCGAAGTATTCGATTCAGCGTTATAAAGGTCTCGGGGAAATGAATCCTGATCAGTTGTGGGAGACGACGATGGATCCGGAAAAGCGTTTGATGTTGCGCGTGAATATTGAGGATGCCGAGAAGGCCGATCAAGTTTTCACGACTTTGATGGGCGAAGAAGTTTTGCCGCGGAAGAAGTTTATTCAGGCTTATGCGAAGGAAGTGAAGAACCTAGATATATAGGAGAAACTTCTTTCTTTTCACAAATGCTTTGCGATTCAGACTTTCTAAGGGGGAAGGAGGGGAGAATTAAGGGGTTTAGTTTGACTTTTCGCTTTCTTCTCTGTAGGTTTTCGTTTGTAACTTTTAATGAAAGAAAGGAGGTGATGTATACATGAAAGTCGTAGTTGTAAAGAAAAATAAGGAATCCAATGAACGGATGGTTTCGCGATTTACGAAGTTGGTTAATTCTAGTCGTAAGTTGATGACGATTCGCGATCGGCGTTATTTTAAGAAAGAGGCTCCGAAAGGCAAGGTGCGCGCGGCGGCAATTGCTCGTGAGAAGTATCGAGCGGTACGGAACAAGCAAAGATTCCACTAAAATAGCTAGGGAACTAGGAAACTAGAGAACTAGGAAGACAAAAGCACTGATCTATGCAGATTCGAAGTCTATTAAAAGGCAAGGGTTTGGATGGCGAGGTGCTTTTGGCGTTTTGTTTGGGGGTTTCGCGTGAGTGGCTTTTTGCGCATGATGATTTGGAAGTTGATGTTGATGTGGAGGTGCGGTTTTTGGAATTGTGGGCGCGGCGTTGTGAAGGTGAGCCGGTGGCGTATTTGACGGGCGTGAAGGAGTTTTTTGGTTTGGAGTTTTTGGTGGATGCGCGGGTTTTGGTGCCGCGGCCGGAGACGGAGATGATTGTGGAGCAAGTTAAAAAAGAAAAAAGAAAAAAGAAAAAAGAAGGAATGAGGGTTCTGGATGTTGGGACGGGGAGTGGGGCGATTGCGGTTTCGGTGGCGGTTTGTATTCCGGATTGTGAGGTGTGGGCGGTGGATGTTTCGGCGGATGCTTTGGCGGTGGCGCGGGAGAATGCGCGGCGGCATGGGGTTTCGGAGAGGGGGCATTTTTTGGAAAGTGATTTACTTGCGGCGGTTTCGGATGGTGAGCATTTTGAAGTGATTTGTGCGAATTTGCCATATATTGGTGAGGTGAAGCATCGGCATGTGGAAGCGAATGTGGAGAGGTTTGAGCCGCGGTTGGCTTTGTTTGCGGGGGAGGATGGGTTGGATTTGTATCGAAGGTTGTTTTCGCAATTGCGGGAAAAGAAGATTTCGTTTGATTTGTTATTGTGTGAATTTGGCTTCGGGCAGGGCGAAGATGTGCGCGTGTTGGCGGAGGAGTTTTTTGCGGGGAAGTGGAGGGTTGTGGAGGATTTGAGTGGGGTGGAGAGGGTGTTGGAG
>CAZVOZ010000020.1:1483-11570 GCA_964629065.1 uncultured Candidatus Peribacteria bacterium | reverse complement strand
AGAGGATGCGCGGGGAAGTGAAGGAAACTAGAAAGCTAGAAACTAGAAAACTAGAGAGCTAGTAAGATAGAGAGGCTTTTTCTTTGTTGCCAAAAAAAGTAAAGATTGAGGATCAAAAGGACATTGCCCATGATGGCGCCGGCGGTGAAGAGGCCGCCGTCGAGGACAGCGTGGAAGGCGACGATGTTGACGGTGATTGGGAAAATGAGGATCGCGGCGAGGGCTTCGCGTTTGGTCCAAAGGGCAACGAAGGCGAGTGCGAAGACGAAGGCGTTAATGATCATGATGTACTTTGCTGCCATGAGTGCTTCAATGAAGGCAAAGGCTTCGGGGTTGTTGTATAAATCGGCGGTTGGTGCGGGGAAGATGCCAAAAGTGCCGAGAATTGGCATGAGCATGATTAGACTGAGAATGACTTTGAGGATGACGTTGAGAACTTTCATTGGGTTGAGTTAGTTTTTTTTAGTTTAACATTTTTGGTTTCCTTTTCATATAAAAGAGGAGGAGAGTGGATAGTAGTTTATAACTAAGATATATGAAAAAAGTTTACACGGTGAAGGAGGCTGGAGAGGTGGCTGAGAAGATTGGGATTGAGTGGGGTAAGGTGGATTTTGATTTAGCGCAATTTTTGATGGGAATGAATGTCGAAGCGGAGCATGGTGCGGCAGATCCTCAGACAAATGTGACAAATGATGATGAGGTTATGACGGGGAAAATCGCTTGGGCGCATCTGAAAGAAATCAAAGATTATTATGATCGTTTGAAAGTTATGGAGAGAAAGGCGGAAATAATGAAAAAATAATTAATAAGCTCAAATGAAAAAACTACTTGTCGGGATTTTGGTGTTGGCGGTTTTTAGTGGATGTGCGCCGGTGCCGGCGGATATTGTGGTGGAAAGTCCGGTGGCGGGTTCGGTGGTTAGTTCGCCGTTGGCGATTTCTGGCGAGGCGAAAGGTGGTTGGTTTTTTGAAGGTTCATTTCCGGTGTATTTGTTGGATGCGAATGGTGAGGAGTTGGCGGCGAGTTATGTGACGGCGCAGTCGAATTGGATGACGGCGGATTTTGTTGATTTTACGGGATCGTTGGAGTTTTCACCGACAACGGAGAGCGGGACTTTGCTGTTTAAAAATGACAATCCTTCGGGGTTAGCGGAAAATGAAGTGAGTTTTGAATTGCCGGTGAAGTTTGAGGTTGATGAGAGGGCTTTGGTGGAGATTTATATTCGGACAAATATTGGAGATTTGAACCCAACGGCGCCGGTTTTAGGTGGTAGTTGGTATGTCGTGGGTTTAAATTTTTTGGAGGATGGGGTGGTGGAGGTTTTGGCAGAGGATGGACATATTCAGAGTGAATTCACGGTGGAATATGTGATCGAGGATGGTGAAGTGAGGGTTTTATAATTCCTCCAAATCCAAGGTTTCGTTGATGCCGATTTGGTCGACGAATTCGGGCATATGCGAGACGAGGATCACGGCGCCTTTGTAGTCGTCGATCGCTTTGGCGATGATTGGGAGGTGGCGGAAGTTGATGTGGTTGGTGGGCTCGTCGAGGATCAAAAGTGCTGGTTCTTGGAGGACGAAGCGGGCGTAGCTGAGGAGGCCTTTTTGGCCTTCGGAAAGGGAGCCGACGCGGTTTTGGAGTAGTTCGGGCGTAAGGAGGAAGTGGGCGCCGACGGAATAGATGCGTTCTTTGAGTTTGGCTTCCATGACTTCGGCGAGGGAGTCGTAGACGGTTTGGTCGAAGTCGAGGTTTTGGAAGTCTTGTTGGTAGTAGCCGACTTTGAGGCCTTCTTTGATCGAGGTTTCTTTGGATTCGCTGAGAGCGAGGTCTCTTAGAAGGGTGCTTTTGCCGATGCCGTTAGGGCCGAGGATTTGGAGTTTGCTGCGGCTGAAGAGTTTGATGTCGACTTTTTTCGCTTTGCGTTCGTGGTTGCGAATGACGCCGACGGAGCCGATACGCAGAATTACTTCGGAGCAAGGTTGGGCGGGGATAATGAAAGGGCGGATGGTTTTGTCGTCTTTGCGTTGGTCGACCATGTTGTCTTCGTCGTCGGCGACTTCGTCGCGGAGTTTGCTAGCGAGGCGGCGCATTTTACCACCTTTGTTGGCGAAGAAGTTGATTTTGTCTTTGCGGTCTTGGATGTTTTTTTGTAGTTGGGCGTTTTGGCGGCGGTCGCGTTCGATTTGGCCAGCGATTTGGTCGATAACATCAAAGTAATCGCCGACATATTGTTCGGTTTTTTTGGTGTAGACATCAAGGTTTAAGACGCCGTCGGTGAAGGAGTTGAGGAAGTTGGCGTCGTGGGAAATGACGATGACGGTTTTTTGGTAACCAATAAGGAAGCCGGTGAGATGGTTGATGCCGTCGGTGTCGAGGTTGTTGGTGGGCTCGTCGAGAAGGAGGATGTCGGGTTCTTGGATCAAAGCATATGCAAGGAGTAAGCGGGCGAGTTGGCCGCCGGAGAAGTCTTTGATTTTTTTATCGAGGGCGGTTTCGAAATGGACGACTTTGAGGACATCTTTGATTAGTTTTTCGATGTTGTAGGTTTTTTCGCTGAAGGCAGTTTCGAAGTATTCGAGGACGGTGAGGTCGAAGTATTCTTTGGGCATGACTTGCATGCCGATCGCGACGGTGGCGCCGTTGAGAATGTGGATTTTGCCGGAGACGGGTTTGAGTTCGCCGAGGATTAATTTGAAAATGGTGCTTTTGCCAGCGCCATTTTGGCCCATGATGGTGATTTTGGAGTTTTCGCGGACGGAAAAGCTCGCTTCGCTGAGGAGCGGTTTTTTGTGGTCGTAATAAAAATCTACTTTATCGAAACGCAGTACTACTGAGCCGTGATCCATTTTATGATTCGTTAATTAGTGGTTTGACTGAGGCTTTGGGGGCGGTGAAGTCGTCGATGGTTTTTTGTTGGGCGTGGGTGCTTTGCATTAATTCTTTGAATTCGGTTGGGGTGAAGTTTTTGAGACGCATTTTAGTTTCTTGGGCTTGGACTTCGTCGAGGGTTTTGGTGTCGAGGTTTTTGAGGCGTTGGAGGGAGGAGATGCCGCGTTGGGTGCTGAGGAGGTTTAAGGCGTTGGTGAAGTTGATTTGTTGGCTTAGTTCAGCGATGGTATTGACGATGTTTTCGCGTTGTTCCGGTGTGAGGTTTTCGGCGAATTCGTAGGATTCGATTTTTTTGAAGCTGGCGAGGATGGGGGCGAGTGCTTCGGGGGAGATAATAAAGAATGAGAAGCCTTGCTCGAAGTAGTGGAGTTTTTTCAGCTCACCAATGGCTTGGCTAGGGACGATGAAGAAGACGGAGCTGTAGATGCGAGGAGCGTTTTTGAATTTTTCGGCGGTCTTTTTGACATTTTCAGCGAGGTAGTTGGCGAGGTTTTCGGAGCGGGAGGATTTGGCGTCGAAGACGACGAAGAAGTCGAGGAGTTCGAGCATGAAGTCGGGCTTCAGTCCCCCACTCCATCCTTCGGGGAGGGTTTTGTTGTCGTAGGTTTTGAAATTGAGTTCGGGTTTTTGGCAAAGGTCGTTAAGGAGGGCGAGAACGGTGGATTCGTGGTCGTTCCAAATGCTGTCGCGTTTAGCGATTTGGGCGGCTTGTTCGGCTTCGTCCTCGCGACGAATGCGGAGGCGTTCTTCTTCTAAGGCATGTCTAGATTGTTCGAGTTTGGCGATTTGTTCTTCGAAGGTTTGTTGGCGTTGTTTTTGTTCGGCGTGGAGTTTGGAGAGTTGGGCGGTGAGTTCGTTGTTCTTTTCTTGGAGGTTGCGTTGGTCGGCTTGGAAGTTGGTGATTTGGGCGTACATTTGTTTGTTCTTGCCCGAAAGCTCATCTTTTTCAGATTTGGAAATTTGGAGTTCGGCTTTGAGTTCGGCGATTTGTTCGGCGCTGGAGTCGAGCGTTTGCGGTTTGGGGCGTGTTTGGAGGTAGATGAGCGCGCCGAAGCCGAGGATTGCGATGATGATTAGAACGATTTCCATTAGTTGAGTTTAGATTCTTCGATCAGGTCGACGAGTTGGTCGAGGCATTTTTTGACGCTGTCAAAATCCATTGTTTGGTTTTGAGGTGTTGTTTTCCAAATTGGATGTTGTTTTGTAAGCATTTGCATTGAACCGAAGCCGCCTTTGGCGAATTGATCCATGAAGTCGTCGTTGAGGACGAGTTTTTGGCCGTCGAGTTTGAGGTTCATCCAGCCAAGTTCGGCAGAGTAATTTAGAAATTTGTCGCTGACAATTTTGTCGCCGGTGAGGGCGAGTTTGTCGTCGAAGTCTGGGCGGCCGGTTGGCTCGCTGACGAGGTTTTCAGTTTTTGGGCCGATGTGGAATTTTTTGTTATCGGCGTTTTTAATATTGAAAGTGATTTTGCGATCCATGGTGTAACTGTAGGCAGACATGTAGCCGATCGGGGCGTTTTCGTTTTGGGTATGGAGAGCCATTTTGATTTCGATTGGGAGGCCGCGGTATTCGCCGTGGACGAGGTAGTCCATGTCTTGAATCGTTTTACCGTCGGTTTTGGCGCCGCCTCGGTCTTCGAATTGAAGTCCGAAGTGTTCAGCGAGTTTTGGGAAAGGGTTTTCTTGTTTACCAGTTTGCATCGCGGTATCGATCATGCCTTTGTTCATTTTGCTAATGAAATGAACAGCTACGAGGAAGCCGATGAAAATAATTGCGTAAATCATGAGATTTTAGTGGTTAGAAAAGTGAAGAGTTCGCGGATGTTTTGATAATATTGGTCGCGGCCGATTTCGACAATGTGATTGTTTTGGAGATCGCGGAAAATGAAGTAATGGTAGCCGAAAAGTGGCAATGGTTTGTTGCGGCCAGCGATGTTAGTAAATCGAAGGTCGGTGATTTTTTCAAATGGATAAGCGGTGGTCTTGCCGTTCCAATGAGTGATAAAGGCGTGATCGGCGACGACGGCGAAGTTGTTGTGAAAGGCGCTAAAGATGGTTTTGATTGTTGAGTAAAGATAGCCGAGGGCGAAAATTGCTGGAAGAATGCCGATCAAGCGGTCGTCTGAGGGGACATTGGCGAAGTTGCCGGTGGTGAGAAATTCGAAGTAAAAAACGGTGGCGAGGCCGCCGAAGATCAATAAGTAGAATAATCTTTTGAAGAGGATGCGGGCGATGGTGCCTTTGGTAGTGCGATAAATTGCCCAGCCGGATTTTGGTTGGCCGGAGTTAATGAGGGCGATGATTTGTGTTGGATCCATGGATGGATTATAAAGTTAAAAGTTAAGAGTTAAAAGTTAAAAGTTGTTATGAAAAAAATCGTTTTGGCGGGTGGGTGTTTTTGGGGGATGGAGGAATTGTTTCGTGGTTTGCCTGGCGTGGTGGATACGGAGGCGGGCTATTGTGGTGGGAAAGTTGAAAATCCGACTTATGAGCGGCATTTGGGGCATGCCGAGGCGTTGGAGATTAGTTATGATCCGGCGGTGATTTCGCGGAGGGAGATTTTGGATTTCTTTTTTCGGGTGCATGATCCGACGACTTTGAATCAGCAAGGGAATGATCGTGGGACGGCTTATCGTTCGGCGATTTTTTATGCCGATGAAGAGGAAAAGGCTGAGGCGGAGGGGTTTATTGATTTAGTGAACGCTTCGGGGCGATGGCCGAATACGGTGGTAACGAGTTTGGAGCCTTTAGTGAAATTTTGGCCGGCGGAAGGGTTTCATCAGGATTATTTGCAGAAAAACCCAGGCGGGTATACTTGCCATTGGGTGAGGGGCGGGAGTTATTTAAGCTAGGAAACTAGGGAGCTAGAAAACTAGAATTTGCGTCGCGCGTAAACAAAGCCAGCGATCGGCAATAGGGCGTAGAGGAGCATTGCGGGGCCGGTTTCGGAGGTGCGAGTGGAGCCGTTTGGGGTGTTTTGGATGGCCATGATCGCTTCGATTTCTTGTTGTTGGGCAACTGGGTTTGAGTTGTTGGCGGCGGAGGCGTATTGGACGATGATGGAGCCGACTTCGGTGTCGAGGACGGCGGAGGTGTTTTGGTCGCGGGCGGTGATTTTGTAGGTATAAGTGCCACTTTCGACGAGTTGGCCGTTGTCGCTGTTATCGATCGTGCCTTTCCATTGGGCTTGTTGGCTGCCGGTGCTTTGGACGGTGTTGTTGGTGATCAAAGTGACGGTTTGGCCAAGGAAGTTTTGGATTTTGACTTCAATTAAGGCCGTGCCGTTGAGGGTGTATGTGACGAGCGCGTCTTCGACGAGTGGATTGAAGGGCGAAGGTTGGATGCGGGCGTTGGAGATGTTGAAGGCGCTTTGGTTGTCTCCGAGGCCGTCGAGGTTAAGTTGAGGTGGTTGTTCTTCGTTGTTCGAGAAGTCGAGGTTGAGCTGAGGTGGTTGTTCTTGTTGTTGGTTTTGGAAGAGATTGCCGAGGTCGAGGCTTGGTGGGGCCTCGGCCGCTAGCGCGGAGTTAAAAGTTAAAAGTGAAAAGAGAAAAGTTGTAAGGAGGAGTTTTTTCATGGGTTTAGTTTGAGCTTCCAATATTAATAGCCTTAGTACAATTTGGGGTTAAGCGCATTGTTTCAATGTCTAAAATTCCATTAAGTGCGCTTTGAGGTGCGTTTGCGTAAATATAAAAATAGAATGTGTCTGAAGTGTTCCCGTTAGTCAATTCAATAGGTAAATTATCGTATACCGACATTAAGTCATCGTTCGTATAAGCTGGTGTGTGGCGGTGAACTTCCCCAGCCGTGAGTAAATTTGGTAATAAGGTCCCATATCGCGGGTCAATATCCAAAGATATTTGATTATTAGGAGCGACTATACTGGCGGGCAGGGCTACATTAACTTTGTAGACCATTCCTCGGCGAAGATTGTTGACTGGGTCGGCGCTTGTGAGTTGGCTAATTATGACATTCACAGGCTCACAAACGGCGGCTGGCTGCCTCGCGGCGATTGGAATGTTGTCGGTACAATTACTGGCAAGGCCGACTGTGGTGGCGGTGAGAGCGCTTTGAGTGGCTGGGCCATCGTTATAAACGGCGAAGTAGGTTTTTTGGTCTGGGTTGAGAGTTTTAGTGGCAAAGCCGGGGGTGCTGGCTGGTTTGTTCAAATTCGGGACTTCCAAGCTGTCGGTGAATTTGCCGTAAGAGGCGAAAGCGCTAACTGTGACTGGAGTGTTTGCATTGCTGGCAAATGGGCTAATGAGTGTGGAGATTTCATAAACCCGGCCGCGTTCAAGGGTGTTTGCGGTCGTATTTTGGCGTAGGGCTACGAGATCAAGAGAATTACAAGCGGCTTGAGCGACTGGTGGTTCGACGGCGGGAATTGCGAGTGTATCGGAACAATTTGAGGCAAAACCTGTGGTTGTTGCGGTGATCGTAGTCGCTGTAACAGGAGCATCTTGGTAAACAACGAAATATGTTTTTTGGTTGGGGTTTAAAGTTTTGCTGGCGAAACCGACAATGTTTTGATTGGCTTTTGTCAGAGGTGCTGCACTAGGCTCGACGAGGAACTGGCCGTAAGCAGCGCCGACTCGAAGATTGACGCGGGCAGTTGGGTCGTCGCTAAAATTGCTAGCGCTGATTTCGTAGACTTTGCCGCGAATGAGGTTTGGGGGTGGGACGATAGCATTATTTTCTTTAGCGGTAATGTTTAGGTTTGCACATGAAGCGGCGTTTTGCTGCGCTTGGATGGCGGCGATGGCGACGGGCGCACATTGGAGGACGCGTTCGAGGCCGGATTTGCTGACAGTGACGCTGGCTGTGTAATTGCCGGCGGCGGCGTAAGCGTGGTAAACGGTGGCGGCTTTGGTATTTGCCGTTTGGCCGTTACCGAAATTCCAACTCCAATTCCAGCCTTCGCCTTGGAGGCTTGGTGGTGAGAGGGTGAATTGGCCTTCGCGGAGAGGATTGCCGAGGCGGTTGAAAGTTGTGGATGTGCAGGTGGCGGACTGAAGAATGTTAGCGACAGATGCGTCGGCGACAGGTTGATTATCGGGGCGTTCGGGTTGAACTACTGGCGGTGCGGCGACTTTTGGGCCTTTTACTTTCAGCCAAACCATATAATAGTTATTGAGCGCGAGTTGGCTATTTGGGTCAACGGAGTTGGCGAAAGTGAAGCCTTCGCCAGATTGAGGCCAGACAGAAGTGATTTCGTAGGCGGAAAGATCCATGCCAGCCGAAGCGGAAGCGAGGATCCAGTTTTCACGCGTTGTGGCGATGTTGGCTGGGAGGCCGACGCCGGCGACGGTTTCTGGTTTGATTTCCCAAATATGGGTGTTTTGACAAGAGATGATCGCGATGCCGTTATTGGCAGGGACTTTATAGCTTGCCGGATCGTTGATCGAAATTACGGCTGGACTGGCGATTGGTGGGTAGAGCGAGAATTTTTTCTCGACGTTGTTGGCAGGGTTATAGATGACGAACATTACTTTGTTGCCTTGAGTGGGGACGATTTTGCGAATGATGTCTTGAACGCTAACTTCACGGTCGGAGTGGAAAAGATGGACGCCGGCTTTGAGTTCGTATTTTTGGTTAGCTGGAAGGGCAGGCGCTTGGAAGGAGTTGACGCGATCTTGGGTGAATTCGTAGCCGGGAATGCGGCAAGAGATGTTGTCCGCGAGGAGGCCGCCGAGTTTGTTACCTTCGAATTCGAGGTTGAATTGGGGCGGCGCGTCGGTTGCTGCTGGTTCGGATTTTGATTCGTTGTAGAAGAAAGCACCGGTCGCGAGAACGGCGACGGCGAGGAGGCCGGCGAGGATTTTTTTAGTTTTAGAGGTTTGTGGCGCTGGTTGTGGCGCTTGTGACACTTGGGGCGCGATTTCGTTGGACATTTTTTGATTTTTATTTTTGGTTTCTGGGTATTATAGCATTATTTTGAGGGAGAGTCTAGTTCGGCGAGGGCTTCTTCAATGGATTTATTAAGTTCTGAATTACGGGATTTGATGGCCTTGGCCTTTTTGAGATGATTAATGGCTTGATTGCGTGCGGATTGATCATTGGGGATTTGAGAATAAGCTTGAGCGGCGTGAAAATGGAGGATTGCGTCGAGTTCGCCAGGTTTTTCAGTTAGAGCGTTGAGGGCGGTCTCAAACTGAAGCGCAGCTGATTTAAATTTTTTGGAATCAAGTAGATCGAGTCCCTCTTTCAAGTAAATTTTGGCCATGGGCTTATCGTCAATAAGCTCTCTAGTTTTTGGCGAAAGGTTATCATCTGGCCCGTAGCGCTTTGGATTGCGAATCACGAGGCTGGTGCGAGCGCCAAGAGCAAGCGATACTTTGTGACGGTCAGTTGCGCCAAGTTTGCAGAAAGTATCGCGGATACGGCTAACGGCAAGGAGAAAGTTTAGTGCGCCGCGAGGACCAAAAATAAGCTCGTGATCTGGGGTGGATTCTTTGATTTGATCGATTGTTTTTCGTTCAGCGATTTGTTTCACTATCTGCTTGATCTTTTCGTACCAAGCTTGAGTTGCTGGATCAAAAATTTCCATTTCGGCTTTTTCCAAAGTCAAACTAGCGGCATCTACTAGGGTAGAGCCTTTAAGTATTTCATTGCCTTCTGAAAGTTGGAAAGTTCTTTTGAAACCGGTTTCACTGACAGCACCAATGAGTTTTTTGATTTCTTCAGGTTTGATGTCCTCACGGCACTCATCGTAGTTTTGGATTGTTTGGCCTTCTCCGAAGGTTCCTTGAGTTTTATCGTCCAAGAGATCGTCGGCAAGTTCGGAAGAAATTTGAATCTTTTTACCTTTATAATCTTTGAGAGAATTGAAGAGGTTTTTGATTTGAACGGGCTGATTTTGGATTTGTTCTCGCGACATTTTTGACAGTTAGAATCTTTGTTCTAGCCACGATCCTGTGGCTGGGGCTACTGGTGGTTGGGAAGGTGGTCCTTCTGCTGGAGGTTGCTGTGGTTCGGACACAACTTGGGTGACTTGAGCGTTCATAGTAGCGGTGATTCCCGGTGGTGTGGGAGCAACGGGTTTTTCCTGATCTCCTCTACTTAAGGCACCAGCAGTTCCGATAACGCCAGCGGCACCGAGCACCCATGGTAAAAAGCGGCGAAAAGGATTAGGTGCGACTGGTGCGACTGGTGCGACTGGTGTGACTGGTGTGACTGGTGTGACTGGCTCCGAAGGAGCG
>CAZVOZ010000020.1:0-1383 GCA_964629065.1 uncultured Candidatus Peribacteria bacterium | reverse complement strand
ACTGGTGCGACTGGCTCCGAAGGAGCGACTGGTGCGACTGGCTCCGAAGGAGCGACTGGTGCGACTGGCTCCGAAGGAGCGATTGGTGGCGGCGTTGGTGCTGGTGCCGCTTGAGGGTCGGTGGTTGGTTGGAGGAAACCGCGCATGATGCTGTGTCTTGTGGCCGGTGCATCAGCTTTTTCGAGAGCGCTTAGATAGCCGATTTGTTTAGAGGTCAAAACATCCTCCAGCTTGTTGATTTTGTACCATTGGAAAAATTGAGCCAAGCAAGTTTTTTGGTTTTGCTCGGCGAGATTTGTATTCACTTCGGCCTCGGCTTCGCCTGGTTGGACATCCAAAGTGATGCATAAAGGCTTCGGATCATCAAGGTTGGGAGCGAGTGCGTATTTGAATTTGACGATAGTGCGGCCTTTATTGGCCTCTTCTATGGCGATTTTGAGATGATGCTCAATGATCGCTTTGATGGTGGGCGCGAATTTTGATCTATCTTCACCGATTACGCGGACGAGTTCGTCGTATCCATCGATGCGCTCTGTGGGGCTAGGCAGAGGAGAAGAAATATAAATACTTTGATCATCTTTATCTTGAACATATTTGCGATTCGCTGGCACAATGCCTTGGTCTTTTGGGACGAAGGCGATTTCAAATTTTTCACCTTCAGGATCAGTGGCTTCAAAAATTGGATACTCTGAAGTATCGATGGTTTTCTCGGCGCCGAGAGTGTAGGTGACGCCGTTGAGTTCAATTGTTTTTGGGGCGGCTATGTCGACTCTTTCTGCTACGGCCGTTTGGACGGCGGCGGGGGTCCTTACGAAATGTTGTTGCAAGGCAGTTTTGATGTAAGTTTTAATGTCTTCTGCGTTTGCCTTATAACAAATACAAATCTCGAGATGTCCACCATAGGCAGGCTTAAGCATCTCTGCTTTATGTGAGAGGCTGACTAATAATCTAACATTGTTATTTTTGATTAACTCAAATTCTGTGTCAGAAAGTTCTGTCAATGCAGTTGAGATTTGCTCTAGGTTAGCTAAGGTTGCGTCGTCGTATCTGAAAATCCCTAATGCTAACTTGAGATTCAAAGATTTAGATTGAGCAATTTGTTCGATAGCAGCTTCAAGCGCTTTTCTTTTTCGAAGTTGTGCGGCGTACTCACTAATGGCCTTGGTGATTTGATTTTCTTCAAGTTGAATATTTAGGGATATAGATTTAGTGGTTGCTAGAGTATTTTCAATTTTTTGTTCATTGCGTAATTCGATTATTCCTCCCTGCTTCTCGGCTCTTAAGATTTGGAGATCAGCTTCACTAATTTTATCTAGGGCGCTTCGAAACTTATTTAGTAAGATTTCATCGAAACCTAAGATTGCTTTGAACGATTGGCCGTAA
>CAZVOZ010000019.1:7267-11593 GCA_964629065.1 uncultured Candidatus Peribacteria bacterium | reverse complement strand
CAACCAAATCATTCAACACTCCTCCGAAGCCATCGTCATCCTCGACTCCAAACGCCTCATCAAACTCTGGAACGACGGCGCCACAAAACTATTCGGATATACCGAAGAAGAAGCCCTCGAAAAATCCATCGACATCGTCATCCCCCTCGACTATCGCGAAGAAAATTTCGACCTAATCAACGAAGTTCACCGCAAAGGCCAAATCAAAAACATCGAAACCAAACGCTTAAGCAAATCCGGCCAATACATCGATGTTTCCCTTTCCGTCTCAAAAGTCATCGAAGAAAACCCCGATTCCGAAGGCTACCTCGTAATCTACCGCGACATCAGCCAACAAAAACGCGTCGGCAGCGAACTCCAAAAACGCTTCGAAGCAATCCAAGATGCCTACAAAGAACTCGGCCTCCAACGCCGCTACCTCGACTACCTTTCGGAAATCATCGACCTCACCGTCGAAAAATCCACCGCCGAAGAAATCCATCGCCTCATCGTCAGCGCCTTTTCTTTGCTCACCAAAAGCGACTGCACCATCCTTCGCCTCTACGACGACAAAAAAAACACCCTCAAACTCCAAACAACCTTCGGCGTAAACACTAATTGGAACACCAAAGACCAAATCAAATTCAAAAACTCCATCGCCGAAGAAGCCTTCCGACTCCGCCGCGCCATCATCATCAACGACATCGACAGCTATCGCAAACACCAAGGCCTCAACCTCCTCAAAACCCACAAGCTCAAAACCCTCATCCTCCTGCCGCTCTACATCGAAGACCGCCTCATCGGAACCATCAGCCTTTACGCCACCGACCCCGCCAAATTCCGCCTCATCGAAACCGACTTCCTCGAACGCATGTCCCGCCAAAGCGCCCTCGCCATCTTCACAAAACAGAACCTCTAATTTCTTACTTGTAATTTGTAATCTGTAAGCTGTAAATTAGGAACATGTGGCAACAAAAATTTAAAAAATTCCTCCCAAAACCCGACGCCGAAAAATGGCAAAAAGTCCTCTTCTGGATCGCCGCCGGTGCAATCGGCCTTTTCCTCGCTGGCACCATCCTTTTTGCCTTACTAATCATCATTCTCTCCATCGGCCTACCAAATGTCACCGACCTTAAAAACCTCAACGCCGCTCAATCAACCGAAATCTACGACCGCGAAGGCGAACTCCTCTACACCATCCACGGCGAAGAAGACCGCGAAGAAATCGCCCTCGAAAAAATCTCCCCAACCCTCATCGACGCCACAATCTCTCTCGAAGACGGCGACTTCTTCAATCATAGCGGCTTCGACATTTGGGCCCTCGGCAAAGTAGGCCTCTACGAAGTCTTCGGCATCGGCGCCGCCCGCGGCGGATCCACGATCACCCAACAATATGTCAAAAACACCTTCCTCTCCGCCGAACGCAGCTACACTCGCAAAGCAAAAGAACTCATCCTCGCCCTCCGCCTCGAACGCGCTTTCGAAAAAGAAGAAATCCTCGAACTATACCTAAACCGCATTCCATACGGCAATAACGCCTACGGCATCCAAAAAGCCTCCGAAATCTACTTCGACAAAGACGCCTCCGAACTCACCCTCGCCCAAAGCGTCGTCCTCGCCGCCCTTCCCCAAGCCCCTTCTCGCTACAACCCTTACGGCGACAACCGCAACTCCCACTTATTAAAAGAATTCACCGTCGAAGAACTCGCCGACCGCAAAATCGAAACCGTCGACGACCTCGAAACCGAAGAATACATCCGCGGCCTCATCGGCCAAAACATCACCCTCGCCAACGGCCAAAAACTCTACCTTCCAGGCCGCACCGACCTCGCTTTACGCTTCATGGAACGCGAAGGCAAAATCACAAAAGACCAACAAAAACAAACCCTCGCCGAACTCCAAACCATCGAATTCAACCAAGACTTCAAATCCTTCAAAAGCCCCCACTTCGTCCTCCATGTTAAAGAACAACTCGAAGAAAAATACGGCAAAGATGTCGTCGAACAAGGCGGCCTAAAAGTCTACACCACCATCGACTCCGAACTCCAAGCCGTCGCCGAAGAAACCGCTTTCACCCAAGGCGCAGCCAACGAAAAAAACTTCAACGCCGACAATGTCGCCATCCTCACAATCAACGCCAAAACCGGCGAAATCCTCGCCATGGTCGGCTCCCGCGATTATGCCAACGACGACATCGACGGCAAAGTAAATGTCGTCTTCCGCCCACGCCAACCAGGCTCTTCCTTCAAACCACTCGTTTACGCCCAAGCTTTCTACAACGGCTACGCTCCAGGCAATATCATTTATGATGTTCCTACCCGCGTCGGCCCAAACAAACCATCGAACTACGACGGCCAATTCCAAGGTCAAATCTCCGTCCGCCGCGCCCTCGGCCAATCCCGCAACATTCCCGCAATCAAAGCCTACTACCTCGCTGGCGGCCAAGATGAAATCCTCGACCTCGCCGAAAAAATGGGCATCACCACACTAAACCCCTCACACGATTACGGCTATCCTCTCGCCCTCGGTGCCGGCGAAGTCCCACTCTCCGAAATGGTCACCGCCTACGCCACCTTCGCCAGCGGCGGCAAAAAACCCGAACTCACTGGCATCCTCAAAGTCGAAAACGCCAACGGCGACATCCTCGAAGAATGGAAACCAACCGAATTCGAAGAAGTCCTCGACCCTCAAATCGCCTTCCTCATCAACAGCATCCTTTCCGACAAAGGCCAAGCCGTCGGTTCACGCATCTTCGTCAGTGGCAAAACCAACGCCGCCAAAACCGGAACCAGTACCAAAGAAAACAAACAAGACGCCGGCGGCAGCGTTCGCCCCAGCGACGGTTGGGTCATCGGCTACACACCAACCATCGTCACCGGTGTTTGGATCGGCAACACCGACGGAACCGGCATGTCCTACAACGCCGACGGCTACACCTCCGCCTCCGGAATTTGGAACACCGTCATGACAAAAGCCCTTTCAAAACTCCCAAACGAACCATTCCCCGTTCCTGAAGGCATCAAAAAAATCTCCATCAGCAAAGCCTCTGGCAAACTCCCGAGCGCAAACACTCCACAAGAATTCCTTACCGCCGACTACTTCGCCTCCTTCGCCGTCCCAACCGAAATCGAAAAATCCTTCGTCGAAGTCGAAATCGACAAAATCTCCGGCCTCTTAGCCACCGAATTCACACCCGAAGCCGCCCGCGAAAAAGTCGTTTACCAAAACCTCTCCGACATCGCCGACATGTTCAATTGGAACGCCGAAGTCCGCGCCTACTTCCAAAACTCCACCGACACCATCGAAGCCGGCGTCCGCATCGGCATGCCACCATCCGAATACGACAATGTTCACACCGCCGAATCCGCCCTCCGCGCACCTTCCATCGTCATCACCGACCCCGTCACCCAAGGCGACATCAGCCAAGGAAATGTCAGCGTCTCCGTCGAAGTCACCGCCGAAAACGGCATCCAAAGCGTCGAATACTACATCGACGACGAAAAGAAATACTCCACCACAACACCACCATATAACGGCTCACTCCTCATTTCCCGCTTCTTCGAACCAGGCAGTAAACACCTAATCGTCGCCAAAGTCATCGACTCCCTCGGCTACAGCGCCCAATCCGCCGTCGAAGTAAGAATCGCCCGCAACAAAGAAGATGAAGATGAATAATGAAGTAGACCAACTCCTTCAACAGCTAGAAACCACGCGCGACCAATTCTGGAACATCACTCCCGAAGTCGGCGAGTTTTTAGCCAACCTCATCATCGAACACAACTTCCAAACCGTCCTCGAAATCGGCACCAGCAACGGCTATAGCGCCCTTCACCTCGCCCGCGCCCTCACCAAAACCGGCGGACACCTTTACACCATCGAATCAAACCTCAA
Source organism: uncultured Candidatus Peribacteria bacterium (assembly GCA_964629065.1). Taxonomy (GTDB): domain Bacteria; phylum Patescibacteriota; class Gracilibacteria; order UBA1369; family LOWO2-01-FULL-3; genus CAYORB01. Next base: position 7,723 of record CAZVOZ010000019.1, on the reverse strand, counting down.
AAAACGCTTTCCCCTAGCCCAAGAAACCTTCGCCAAATCCGGCCTCACAAATATCACATTAATCCTCGGCCACGCCCCCGAAGCCATCCCCAAAACACCGGAGAAATTCGACCTCGCCTTCTTCGACGCCACAAAAAAAGAACACCTCAAATACTTCCAAACCCTCGAAAACCGCATCAACAAAGGCGGCTACATCATCACCGACAACATCCACAGCCACCCCGAAGCCCTCGCCCCCTTCATCGAAACCATCAAAAAAACCCCAAACTGGCAAACCACCGAACTCCCCCTCGGCACCGGCCTCCTCCTCGCAAAATTCTTACCTCACTTTTAACTTTTAACTCTTAACTTTTAACTTTATAAACTCCCTCGCCTCCGCCATCGCCTGCCCCCGATGCGAAACCAAAAGCCTCTCCTCCGGCGAAAACCGCGCATAAACCTTCTGATGCCCATTCG
>CAZVOZ010000019.1:5512-7167 GCA_964629065.1 uncultured Candidatus Peribacteria bacterium | reverse complement strand
CTCCTCCGGCGAAAACCGCGCATAAACCTTCTGATGCCCATTCGGCAAAAAACACGAACTCAACGGAATCCCCGGCTCCAAAGGATAATCCACCTCCGCCGTAATCACCCCGTGATTTTCCTTTTCAAAATGATAAGCCTTTCCATCAACAAACAAACAAACATTCGCCACAAACCGCGCCCGTCGATCCTCCACGCCCGCCATTCGCTCCATAAAAACCGCCATCCACTCCTCATCACTCGCCGCCGCACCCGCACCCCATCGCCGCGTAAAAACACCCAACTCCCCCGGCAAAGCCTCCACAAAAATCCCCGAATCCTCCGCCAAAACCAAACTCGCCCCCAACTTTCGCCCATAATAATCCGCTTTCTTAAAAGCATTTTCCGCAAAAGTCAGCCCATCCTCCGCAAAATCCCCATCATCAATTTCAAACTCCGCCAAAGACCGCACCACCAACGGCACTTCCGCCAAAAACTCGCGCATTTGATTAAGCTTCCCCTCGTTTTTCGTTGCCACCAACAATTCTTTCATACTTTTTGATTTTCCAACCATCGCCATAACTCACAAAATCATACTTCAACATCGCCGCCGAAAGATCAACCTCAACTTTCACCCGCCCCTCTTCATCCAACACAACTCGCACCGCCTTTTCTTCAAAATGCTCACAAATCGGATCTGCCACACCACGATACAACTTCCTCTTCACCAAATCCGTCGAAGCCCCACCAACCACCACTTCATCACCACACACCGCCGAAAAACCACGCTCAACCTTCCCATCAAAAATCAATTTAAACGACACAACCCACACCACAATCACAAACAAAACCACCGGCACCACCACCGCCAACTTCTTCAACAAAACCAAAATCGCCGCATCCTCCTCCATCACAAAAACCTCCTCCTTAACCTCTTCTTTTCTCTCTTCTCTTTTCTCTTCTTCCCTCATCTCCCTCACCGCCTCCACAAAAACCTTCGCCGGATCATTCGACCCCGTCGCCCCAGAATAATCCACCTTCTCCTCGATCGCCTCCGCCTCCATCGCAAAATCCTGACGATCAATCCGCGCCGCCAAATCCGCGCGCAAAGAAAGCTTCAAAACCTCCGGCACCTCGATCTCTTCCTTCTCACGCAAACGCCCCAAAAACCCACTCAATTCGCCAAAATAAACCGCCTGACTCTCATCCTTTTCCCCAAAAACCAAAAAATGCACCCGCTTCAAAACGCGATAAATCTTCGTCCCAATCGCCTCATCTTGACTACCCAAAACCGTCATAATATCGCCATCAGCCACCTCCTCAAAAAACTTCAACCGCACAATCTCCCTCTCTTCCAATGACAACTTCCCAAAAATTTTCGCCTCCTCACCTTGACTAGTCGGAAACCCATTCTTCTCTAAATAACGCCAAACTCGCGGCTTCGCCAAACTATACAACCACACCACAAAACTCGTATCACTCGGCACATTTTGCACCTGCGACAAACCATCCAAAAAAGACATCCGCATAATCTCCTCCGCCGCTTGCCGATCCCCAACACGCCGAAACACATATAAATAAAGCTCCCGAAAACTCTCATCAAAAAGCGCCAAAAACCTCGAATTATCGCCCTTCTTCAATTCCTCCACATATTGCCGCTCCACATACAAATCCATA
>CAZVOZ010000019.1:0-5412 GCA_964629065.1 uncultured Candidatus Peribacteria bacterium | reverse complement strand
AAACTAGTTCTTTGGTGGAGATGCCGGGAGTCGAACCCGGGTCCAGAGATGAGCCCCTGCCGCGTTTACAATCATATTTTTTCTTTAAATTTTCATCCGCTAGAATAAAAGAAGAACAAAAAGCTCTAGCAGCCTAGCTTTAAAAATTTCGCCCCTGCAAGCAAAACGGACTTGCAGCGACTAACCCGCTAAATTACGCCACTTCAACTCAGCGAGTATCGGCCGAAGTGACGAGACCCGAAACTAATCAGGTCGTATGAACTAAGCGAAAGCAGGAACACGAACAGAAGAAGCTTCCATTCGCATAGCAGCAGCTAAACGTTGTAGTCCAGAAGTAGTGTTTTTAGCACTTAATTTGCGCTGACGGATCTGCGGGGAGACAGCGCAACCCCCGGATTGAAGCAGACAGAAACTAAACCATCCTGTCGAATACCAATACATCCCCAGTTTTTAAAGAACAGACTGTAAAAATAGAAGAGAAAAAGCAAAAAAGCAAACCTTACTTCTTTGGCGCTTCACTAGCTGTATCAGCACCTTCAACTTGCCTAATAATATGCCTAACGGCATCCCCGGTAGATGTATGCTCACTTGTTCTTTGCGCTTCTTCTTCTGCAGCCCTCCTATCCTCTTCTGTAAATTGCCCACCTTGCACTCGATCAACCCCATCAAAAGTTCTAAAAGTTCTCATGGTAAAATTTTAATAGACATGTTTTTACCACACTACCTCAACTATGTCCACCCCTAGTTTTCTAGTTCCCTACCTTCCTAGTTTTTTTCTCTCCTTTTTTCTTTCTTCTTTTTTCTTTTTTATTTCCCATGCCCCATCATCTCCCCCAACGCCTTCACACTCGCCAAAAGCCCATCAAACCAACTCGCCCCCAAATCCTTCATATCAATCCGCAACCGCGTCCCCACAATCTTCCACTTCGCATTCGCCTCCAACATATTCACAATATTCCCCGGCTTCACATTTCCCGACATATACAAAACCACCTCGCGATCCTTACTCATCGGAATCGGCTCCGTCTTAACATTCATAATCCCCGCCTTCTTCGCCAAAATCTTCAACTCAATAATCCTAAACAAATTCGCCACTTCAAAAGGCATCTTCCCATAATCCTCCTCAAACTCCACGCGCACCGAATCCAAATATTCGAAACTATCCGCCGCCGACAACTTTTGATAAGCCGAAATCTTATCCCGCGCATCCGAAATATACGCGCCAGGAATATAAGCCGGCAGCGGCAAATCAATCGAAACATCCTTCACCTCTTCATCACCATCCGCCACACGCCCAGCCTTCAAATCCTCCACCGCCTTATTCAACATCCGCATAAAATGCGCCACACCAACCACATTAATCACCCCATGTTGATTCGCGCCCAAAATATCCCCAGCACCCCGAATCTCCAAATCCTTCATCGCAATCTGGAACCCACTACCCAAATCCGAAGCCTCCACAATCGCCCTCAACCTCTTCTTCGCATCCAACTTCAACCTTTGTCCATGATACAAGAAATAAGCAAAAGCCTGTGACTTCCCACGCCCCACCCGTCCCCTCAACTGATACAACTGCGCCAAACCAAAACGGTCAGCATTATTCACAATCAAAGTATTAGCATTCGCCAAATCAATCCCATTCTCAATAATCGTCGAACTCACCAACACATCATACTTATGCTCCTTAAAAGCAATAATCCGCTCTTCCAAATCCCCCGCCCCCAACTTCCCATGCGCCACACCAAACCGCGCTTCAGGCACCAACTCCTGCAATTGCGCCGCAAAACTATCGATCGTTTGCACCCGATTATGCAAAAAGTAAACTTGCCCGCCACGATCTAACTCCTTTTTAATCGCCTCTCGCACCAAACTCGGCGAATACTTCCGTACTTCCGTCACCACTGGCAAACGCCCGTAAGGCGGCGTTGTAATCGTCGTGATGTCCCGCAAATGATTCAAACAGATATTCAAAGTCCTCGGAATCGGCGTCGCCGTCAAAGTCAAAATATCCACCTCCTTCCGCAAATCCTTCAACTTCTCCTTTTGCTTCACACCAAACCTCTGCTCCTCATCAATAATCACCAATCCCAAATTCTTAAACTTCACATCCGCCTGAAACAACCGATGCGTCCCAATCACAATATCCAATTCACCTTTCGCCAACTTATCCAAAATCTTCTTCTGCTCCGAAACACTCCTAAAACGACTTAACATCTCAATCCGCACATGAAAATCATCCATCCTTTCCTTAAACGAACGATAATGCTGATCCGCCAAAATCGTAATCGGCGACAAAATCGCCACTTGCTTTCCTGACAAGAAAGCCTTAAACGCCGCTCGCATCGCCACCTCCGTTTTCCCAAAACCCACATCCCCACAAACCAAACGATCCATCGGCTCCTTCTTTTCCATATCCGCCTTCACATCATTAATCGCCTTAATCTGCCCCGGCGTTTCCCTATATCCAAAAGTCGCCTCAAACTTCGCCATCAAATCATCATCCTTTTTAAAATCATACCCCTTCGCCGCACGCCGTTCCGCATACAACTTCAAAAGCTCCTTCGCAATCTTCTGCGTCTCCTTCTTCACCTTACTCGTCAAAGTATTCCACTCCGCACTACCCAAACGCGTCAACTTCGGCATCAACTCCTCCGAACCAATATACTTATTCACCTTCCCCGCCTGATCAATCGGCACAAACAACTTATCATTTTCCGCATACCCAAGCTTCAAATACTCCTTCGTCACCCCATCCACCGTCTTCTGATCCAACCCCAAAAACTTCGCAATCCCATGATCCGCATGCACCACAAAATCCCCCGTCTTCAAACTCGTCAAGAAATCATTAAAAATATTTTGATTATTATCCTGCCGCCGCGAATCCTTAAAAAAACTCACATCCTGATCCGTCAATAAATTAATCTGCACCTTCGGCCCCTGAAAAGATTGTGGAAAACTATCCTCCTTATCCACCTCCACCAAAAACACCGACGACTGATCAAATTTATCTTGATCAATCCCCACCTTAAACGGCACTTTCTGATCAGCTAAAAGCGCCCTCACATCTTCCAAATGTTTCGTAAAAAAAATCGTCTTATACCCCGCCGCAATCTTATCCCGCAAATCATTCGCAAAATCATACGCCGTCCGATACTTCAAAACCGACAAAAAATGCGTATGCACATGATTCTCCGTATCATCATTAAACGAAGTAAAACAAAAAGTGCGACAACTATCCGCCGCGCGCTCCATAAACTCATTCCAAATCTGATAACTCTCATCCACCACATCCACTTCATCATCAATCACCACACCACTCTTACCAATCATCGACAAAACATCCGCCTCCTCACTTCTAAAATCTAAAGGATAAACATCCACACCTTCACAAACCTTATCCTCCAAAAACACCTTCCCCACACGATCAAAATCAAAATCAACTCGATAAACCCCATTCGCCGCAATCGGATAAACATACACACTATCCCCTCTCCTAAAATACTCCCCCTTCGCCAAATCATCCCCCTCACAAACCTCATAATCCATCCCCGTCAAACGCTCAATCATCTCCATCGGCGTCAAAACATTCCCTTCCTTCACATTCAAATGCGCCTTATACAAATCATTAAAATCCGGCAACAAAGTATTCAAAGAATTAAAATCCATCACAAAAACCGCCCGCCGCAAAGTATTCAACCTCACCACAAACTCCGCCAACTCCATCTTCCGATTACGATAAAACGCTGTCGAAGAACCGAAATTAATCATCTCCTCATCCAAAGTTTTACTAAAACTAAAAACATCCACATCACTCCAAACCTTCATCGCCTTTTTCACAACCTCTACTTCCGACCGTTCCGAAACCACCCATAAAACACTTCCGAAATCCCCCTTCGAAGCCCTTAAAACATCACTAAAAATCATCGCCTTCGAAGAAGAATTTCCCGCACCAGAAACCGTCAAATTCCCTTTCTTCAAAAAAAGGTCAGTAGAGTCTTTTAAAACTCCTTTCGGAAAATACGAAACAACATTCCTCATTAAATCTTTAAAGGCATAATAATATACATACAACCACCTTCCTTCAACGGACGAATCAAAGCCGGCGCAGTTTTATCATTCAAAACCACCTCCACTTTTTCATCCCCACTATAAGTCAAAACATCCAACAAATACTGCGCATTCAACGAAACTTGATTTTGTTCACCTACCAACTTAATCAAAACTTCCGCCTTCTCTTCACCAATCTTCGTTTCATCCGAACTCACCACCATTTTCCCATCAGTCTCCACCGCCAACTTCACGCTATTATTATTTTCCCGCGCAAACAAACTCACCCGTTTCAAAACCAAAGCAAAACTATCCACCGAAACTTCAAAAACCGACTTCTTTTCCGTCGGCACAATCTTCTCATAATCCGGAAATTTACCTTCAATTAAACGCGAAATCAATTCCACACCCGAAACTTTAAACAAAACTTGATTCTTTGAAATCACCACTTCCGTCACTTTCTCTTCCGCTCGCGCCAAAATCTTCGACAACTCCATCATCGTTCGCGCCGGAATAATACAACTCAAATCACTCGCCAACGCCTTATCCAACTTCACAACCTTCTCCGCCAAACGATAACTATCCGTCGCGACAAACTTCACACCACCCTCCACCGCCGAAACACTCAAACCAGAAAGCACCGGCCGCGCCGTATTCATCGAAGCCGAAAACACCGTTTCCGTTATCGCATCATGCAAAACATTCGTCGCAATCGAAAACTTCTCCCCTTCCTCCACTTTCGGAATCAACGGAAATTCATCGGCACTAATACACTTAATTTTCGTATTCGAACTCGCACATTTCAACGACAAATTCATCCCATCAACCAAAGAAATCTCCACCTTCTCATTATTCAAAAGCGCTACATAAGCCGTCAAAAGCTTCGCCGGAACCGTAATCGCCCCCTCACTTCGCACATCCGCCTCGATCGAACAAGTGATCGCAATCTCCAAATTCGTCGACGCAAAAAACAACCTCTTCCCTTCCGCCTTAATCAAAATATTATTCAAAACCGGCAAAGTATTATTCGGACTAATCGCCTTATTCACAATATTAATCGCATAATCAAGATCTTTCTGACCACAAAAAAGCTTCATAAAAGTTTTGTTTAATTTCTTGCCCACCAGATTATATCTCCATTCATTCTTAAAACAACCCTATTTTCTCTTTCTATCTGCATATTTATTTATATTAATATTTATTAGAATAGTAGTAGTAAAGGGTTTACATTTTTCCCCTTTTCCACTCTTATAAAAAATGGTTAGCTAAAAGCAAATAACACCGATATACTACTAGTCCGAAAACATAATCCGATTTAGTCTGTTGATAAAATATGCAAAACCTCTTCACACTAAATCACCACAC
>CAZVOZ010000018.1:6577-11629 GCA_964629065.1 uncultured Candidatus Peribacteria bacterium | reverse complement strand
TGTCCGATCGCGAAATCCTTTCTCAAAACGGCGCGCTCATCGTCCTACTTTATACCGACAAACGCACTCGCAAACTCATTCGTCGTACCGAAGTAGTCTCCCGCGGCTTTATCTACATGGAAGAATCGGCCGAAATCATCCGCCAAGTCATCCAAACCGCCGACATCGCCTACGCCAAAATCCTCGCCAAAAACTCCCGCGGCGACCGCCAAGACTTCAAACGCTATGTCCGCGAATCTATCGACAGCTTCGCCCACAAAGAGCTACAACGAAGACCGTTGATCATACCGTTGATTATTGAAGTTTAAGCAGCCAATAATTCTAAGCCCTTCACCGCTTGTGGAGGGCTTACTGACAGATCGAATCTTTCAGTAAGCAGTTTTGCTTGATCTTCTGATAGAAGAGGTTTTGTTATTTGAATCACACCCATTGATTTCCCATAATGATACTTGTGTGTGAACTTTGAAGTGTGAAAATCGGCAACTCCATAATGAATTGCGCAATCCGGAACACCTAATCCTTTCAAAATATCGTAAACTCGCGGCGGTAAAAACATCGAATCCGGATAAAAAGTCAAAACTCCACCAGGTTCCAAAGCCTCCCAAGCCAATTTCAATACCTCCTCGCTCGACGCATCACGATTCACATCTTTAGCCGTATTCGGATAAGCATCAATCATAATTGCCCTGAACCTTTCTCCAGCACTTATAGCTGCCCTCAAAACATCTTTAAAATCCCCTTGGCGTAAATCCATACTGTTTTTTGGATTTTTCTTAAATTTTGGCCCAACTATTCTAATCACATCATCATTAAGTTCTGCCACCACTTGTTGATTTGGATTAATGCCTAATTTTATTAGTTCATCATTAAGCAATCCCAATCCTAACCCAGCAATAAATACTTTCCCTTTTTCAACAGATTTGGCAATCACTTTTGCGGTCGCTTTCACCCACGATATTTCTTCGTTGGTCATCACTGGGTGGGCAACCTCTTCTCCTTTTGCATTTCGAACATAAATAATCAAACGCAACAACTCAGGATTTTTTGGGTCTTGCACAATCTCTGCCCGTCCATATCTAAAAGCCTTCATTGCATCCTCAGGCTTAGGAAAGTCTGCTGACCGTCTTGCAATCACCTCCTGCTGTGGCACCATTTCTTCTGCAATAAAACCCTTGTCGTCCCTAGCTTTTACAATCAATGCAACCAGCAAAAGTCGTTGGATTTCATTTTCGACTTCACTGTTTGAGGGGTTCCTTCCAAGCAGCATAGTTAGTTCAAGCTTAACTCTTGCTACATTTATATCTAAAACATCTAAGGCGTTACTCCCTATGTACTCCTGAAGTGATCGACAAGCTGCCTCGTTTGGCAACTCTCTTGAGAGGGTGTCGATTTCCCCAGGCCTTCTTAGTAAATCTAAAACTTTCATTATCAAATTAATTCAGAGTAGAAAACTTTTAGCATGCTATTTGACTTTTGTCCAGAATAGTTGTGTAAAAATCTTCCATTCCAATCTGTTAAAATTATTTGACAGACACATTTTAAGTCTTGCAATAAAACAACCTCAAGATTACTATGTATTACATAGTAATCTTTCCCATGAAAAAACTCCTCACACTTCGAATGCCGACGACACTAATCGATCAGCTTAACAAAATTTTTCCCGCCAAAAATCAAACCGAACAAGTCATTCACGCAATTGAAGCCGGCCTAAAATCGCAAAAAACCTTAGAAGAAAAAATGATCGCTGACTACAAATCGATCAACTACAACAATCTTAGCTTCATTCGCGAAGCCGACGCAATCTACCAAGAAGAAGACGAAGATTTCGACGAATACCTAAAACTCCTCAAATGAACATTCACCGCGGTGATATCATCCTCATCTCTTTCGACCCGAGCCGTGGCCATGAAATCAAAAAAACCAGACCCGCTCTTGTGATCCAAAACAACCATGCCTGCCTTCATAGCCCATTGCTCACAGTCTTGCCCATCTCCAGTCACCCATTTCAAAACCGCATCTTCGAAGTCAAAATTCCAAAGAATCAAACCAACAAACTCCTAACCGACTCAACAATCATCATCAACCAAGCCCGCACCATCGACCGCGACCGCTGCCTCAAAAAACTCGGAAAAATCACCCCCGAAATTTTAAAAGAAGTCGAAACAAAACTCCTCCTCCACCTCGGCATTGCTAAATAAAACCAGTCCTCACTTCTTCTCTTTTCTCTTATTCTCTCTTTCTCTCCTTATCTTTTTACCTAATCCTCCTCCCCCGCAAGGAGTCGCTGAAGCAAAGCTTCACGCGCACTCCTGAGGTACTGATTTACCAGAGTTCGGTTAGGTTAAAGAGCTTTATTGGGGATTTTCTTCAACTACTGGAACACTGGCTGGCATTGCACCAGTAAGCAAGGCTTCTGATACTCTTGGCCCAATCGAGTCTGCGACTTGTGCACATACTTCCTGACTACCAACAACTTCAACATGACCTTTGTTAATCCTAGCCCCACACTCAATATTTGTGCCAGGTTTGCCCGTACAAGCGCCCATACCTGCTGCCAAAACTGCCGCACTTAACATTTTTCCTAGAGCCATATATTTTTTGGTTAAAAATAAGTAAATATATATCTTAAAATCGCCCCCGCGCCAGCGTCCTGGGCGGGGGTTCCTTTGAAGACCGCCTTATAGCACGATCTGCAAAAGAAAGCAAGACTGAAATCTGTCAAATCACTCTGCCCTACTTTTTTCTTTCTTCTTTTTTCTCTTTTCTTTTATACTCAACCCGTCGTCGGGGTGTAGCTCAGTTGGTAGAGTACATGGCTGGGGGTCATGTGGTCGCAAGTTCAAGTCTTGTCACCCCGACCATTTTTCCTCCTAGCTTTCTAGCTTTCTAGCTTTCTAGTTAACTTTTAACTTTCAACTTTTAACTTTTAACTCTATTATAACCCCATACCTTTCATAACCCTCATCCCTATGAAAAATGGTAGCGTAATTTGTAAGTTGGCTTGTGTACTCGTTACTGTCGGCGCCCTAAATTGGGGTCTTATCGCCATCAATCCTGAGTGGAACGTCGTCAACATGCTCCTCGGTTCTTGGCCAGTAGTTGAACGCGTCGTTTATGGCCTCGTTGGTCTCGCCGGCGTTTGGAAAGTTATTGGCATGTTTGCTTGTAAAGATTGCGAATCATGCGAAAAAAAGTAGTAATCTCACTACTTCCCTTAAAGTGCCGTTGCCTTAACCAGCAGCGGCATTTTTAATTTAGCCTAAACTTCAAATAATTTATCGGCACCCCCTCGCCCATAAATCGCTTTTCATAATAAGTCAAAATCGCCAGCAAATCCGAAACTTCCGCTTGCCCATGAACATCGCGAATCTCTTCCAAAATCTCACACCCCTCATCTTCCTTCACTACCCCCACCGCATAATCAAACAACGGCAAAAAATCCGTCTTCAAATGCACCACCGCCCCCGGCTTGCAAACCTGCCGATAAATCTCCAAAAACCGCGGTGAAATCAACCTTTGATTCGCCTTCGACGGCTTCGATCGCGGATCCGGAAAAGTCACCCAAATCTCATCCACCTCACCGGGCGCAAAAAAATCCGCCAACCGCTCAATCAAAATCCGACAAAACCCCGCATTCTTGACTGCCAAAGAATCCTTCGCTCCACGCCAAATCCGATCCCCTTTCCGATCAATCCCAATAAAATTCTTCTCCGGAAACTTCTCGGCCAACGCCAAAGTATACTGACCCGAACCACAGCCCAATTCCAATACCAACTCGCCATCACTATGAAAAAAATCCTCCCGCCACCGCCCCTTCATCTCCACCGGATATTCCAAAACATTCGCCAACTCCGTCACCGCCGCAATTTTCATTCCCTTTGTCCTCATTATTAATTATTAATTCTTAATTATTTCCTCCACCTCATCCAACCCTGTCGCCCGCATCATCCCCATCCGCATTTCCTTCGCCCCAACAAAACCATGACAATACCAAGCTAAATGCTTTTTGATCACATGAAAAGGCAAATGCCCCAAACTGACAAAATAGCGACAATGCTCCAATAAAACCGCCATCCTCTCCTCCACTGTCAAAGGCTCTTCGCCATCAAAAAACCACGGCTTCCCCATCACCGCCCGCCCCACCAAAACCCCATCCAAACCATATTGCTCACACCTCGCCCGCGCATCCGCCATCGAATGCACATCCCCATTTCCCAAAAAACTCACCCCACTCCCCCGCACCACATTCGCTGCCCGCCCAATCGCCTCCCAATTCGCCTCGCCCAAATACATCTGCTTCAAAGTCCGACCATGCAAAGTAATATTCGCCGGCCTCTCTTCCAAAAGATGCCTCATCCATTCCTCCGCCGTATCCTCATCAAAACCAATCCGCGTCTTCACCGAAATCGGCTTCAAAAGACGCTCGCCTTTCACCGCCACCACCGCGCGTAAATTCTCATGCACCCCCGCCTCTTCCAGCGAAATCCCATTTGCCCAGTCCACCGCCCCCTTCTTACAAGCCCGAATAATCTCCTTCGCCAACTCCGGCGTCCGAATCAACCCCGCCCCCGAACCACGCGACGCCACCTTATTTGCCGGACAACCCATATTAATATCCACCCCATCAAACCCCATCGCCAAAAGCATCACCGTACATTTATAAAACGACTCCACCTCCACACCATAAATCTGCGCCACAATCGGCCGCTCAATCTCATCATAAATAAACGCCTTCAACATTTCGCTAGCCCCCCGCGCGAGCCCTTCCACATTCGTAAATTCCGTCATCATCACTCCGGGGCGACTATATTTCGCAATCATATAACGAAAAGCGCCGTCCGTCACCCCATCCATCGGTGACAATCCAATAATCGGCCGCGCCAAATTGTTCCAAAAATTGACTTCCTGCATTTTAATCTTTACTTCCCACGCATCATAAACCAAACTAACCCCGATAAGTAAAGAGAAAACAATGCCAAATTTCACCGCAACCATCCACGAAATCGTCCAAAAAATCCCCGCCGGCCAAACCATGACTTACAAACAAGTCGC
>CAZVOZ010000018.1:0-6477 GCA_964629065.1 uncultured Candidatus Peribacteria bacterium | reverse complement strand
GAGATTAAAAACCTCCACAAAACATACGACAGCGGCACTACCGCTCTCGCCAACCTTAACCTCACCATCGAACAAGGCGAATTCTTCGCCCTCCTCGGCCCAAACGGCGCTGGCAAAACCAGCCTCATCTCCATTCTTGCTGGCCCCAAACGCAAAACCTCCGGCCAAATCAAAGTCTGCGGCCTCGACCTCGATACTCACCGTGAACAAGCCAAATTCCTTCTCGGCATCGTCCCCCAAGAAGTCACCTTCGACCCCTTCTTCACCGTCAACGAAGCCTTAATCCTCCAATCCGGCTACTACGGCCTGCGCCAAAACCAAACCTACATCGACGAAATCCTCGAAAAACTTGGCCTCGCCGACAAAAAACACTCTTCCACCCGCGCCCTTTCCGGCGGCATGAAACGGCGACTCTTAATCGCCCAAGCCCTCGTCCACAAACCCAAAATCGTCGTCCTCGACGAACCCACCGCCGGCGTCGATGTCGAACTGCGCCACAGCCTTTGGACTTACATGAAAGAACTCAACGCCGCTGGCACCACAATCCTTCTTACCACTCACTACCTCGAAGAAGCCGAACAACTCTGCCATCGCACCGCCATCATCAATCAAGGCCAACTCATCGCCCTCGACCAAACAAAAAAACTCATCCGCTCCCTCGGCAACAAAAAATCCCTCACACTCTCATTCAAAACCCAAATCAAACAAATCCCACCTTCCCTCAAACCATACAACCCTCAAATCCTCGACAAATACGACCTCGAGATTACCTTCGACCAAACCGACCTCCAAAAAATCCTCGCCCAAATTCACAAATTCGACCTCACTGATCTCGCACTTAAAAGCCAAAACCTCGAAGATGTCTTCATCAAACTAACCCACCGCGACAATGCTTAACCTCATCGGCACCTGGACCCTATTCAAACGCGAAACCCAAAGATTCCTCAAAGTCTACCTCCAAACTCTCGCCGCCCCCATTGTCTCAAACCTCCTCTACTTCGCGATCTTCGGCCTCGGCGTCAGCCAATATGTCCCCGACATTGACGGCATTACCTACCTCCAATTCCTCGTCCCCGGCCTCATCATCATGGGCATCATCAACAGCGCATTCCAAAACCCTTCCTCCTCCATCATCATCATGAAATACCAAGGCCTCATCGACAACCTCCTCACCGTACCACTACGCAAAGGCGAAATCCTCCTCGCCTTCACCGCCTCCGCCGTCCTCCGCGGCCTCCTCGTCGGACTCATGACCTACCTCACCGCTATTTTCTTCGTCGACCTTCCTTATACAAGCATTCCTCTCATCTTCCTTACCTCCACCCTCATTGCGCTATTCTTCAGCTTCCTCGGCATCATCGTCGGCATCTGGGCCAATAGCTTCGACCGCACCGCCTTCATCGCCAGCTTCATCCTCCAACCTCTCATCTTCCTCGGCGGCGTCTTCTACTCAATCAAAAACCTCCCACCCCTCGCCCAACAAATCTCCGCCTTCAACCCCATCGTCTACATGGTCGACCTCATGCGCTACTCCTTCACCGGCCTCCTCGACCACAACCTCACAATCAGCCTCTCAATCGTCGGCCTTTCCACCTTTATCCTCGGCCTTATTTCCTACCTTTTGCTTCGGAGCGGCTGGCGGATGGAGGGGTAGCTCGTAACTCCTCATAACAATCATCCCCCGCATGATGCGTCACCACCGTCATCGACTGCACGCGGAATTGCGCCATCATATCCACAAACCCATCAAACGCCACCGCCCGCCGATCAACATATAACTTCTTCTCACACGCCGCTCGATAAACTTCATCGGACACACTCCCCCGCGACACAAAAGTCACATGATGCCACTTTTCGCCCTTCATTCGCTCAATAAACGCCGCTTCATCCTCTACAACACATTCAAATTCCCCCAACTCCACTCCCTCTTCCACGCTCACCACAACCTCATTCCCACTACACTTCGCCGCAAACACCTTCATCAAAGCCTCTTCCCGCTGATCACCCTTACAAACCCGCAACAAATTCTTCCCCACCGGCCGCGACTCCAAGAAATTCTTCTCACCAATCACCTCATGCGGCATCGGCCGTCGCACATTAAAATAATTCTCCATCCACCACAAACAACTCTTCATCCCATTCGTCAATTCCTCGCTCGCCCCTTCTTTCACTAACCGCTCAATCAATTCGTTCGACTTTTTTCTTTCTTCTCTTTTCTCTTTTCTCTCAAAAAATCCTCCGGATTTTTTGCGTATTCCACAATTCGCCACCACAAACTCCATACTCCCCGTCGGCGCCCCATGCATCCCACGATGCGAATCCCCAAACCCATCGCCAAATTGCGCACTTGCCAGCGCCCCCGTCGGTTTCTTATTGATATACAACTGCCCCACTTGCCACTGACCAATCGCTTTTTCCATCACTTCCCGCCGCTCCGTCCACATCGCTCCCGTCAAAGTCCCTGGCAACAACTTCAGCATCGCCAGCGCCTCGTCAACACCCCCATCCACGGGCACAATCGTACAAATCGGCCCAAACACCTCCTCAATTCCTGCAAAATCATAAACTGTCAGATCTTTCACAAACTTCAATCGAGGCGTCTCACTTGCCGTAAACCCTTCCGGCGCATCTGCAACAAAAAGCCACTCCTCTCCCGCCCGCAACTTCGTCATCGCTTCATATAGAGCTGAACCCTTCTCTAAGACCTTCGACAAAGGCGTGCAGTCCACATGCTTACCAAAAGTCGCCATCGCGCAAAGCATCTGACTCATCACTCCCACCATTAACTCCTTCAACTTCTCAATATCACAATCACTCGTCGCCAAAATCGCCACCGGCTTCGAACACTTCTGCCCCGCAAACCCCACAATCGAAGGCACAACCTGCTTCGCAAACACTTTCAAATCCACCGTCCCATCCACCACCACCACATTGCGCCCCCCCGTTTCCGCAATCATCTCAATCTGCGGATTTCCTTCCCAAATCTTCTCTGCCACAAAAGTACTCCCCGTAAAACCCAATCGTTCACAATCCTTATGTCCAGACAAATAAGCCGCCACCTTATTATCACAAGGCAAAAAAATCAACGCCTCCCGCGGCACCCCACTATCCCACAAAGCCTTCACAACCTCATAAGTCGGCCAAATTGCTTCCTCCCTTTCCCCACCCGAAGGCTTCACAATCACCCGATAACCCGCCAACAGCCGCGCCACAATATGCGCCACCGGAATCGCCGCCGGAAAATTCTTCGGACAAATCACCACCGCCGTCCCATTCCCCTCCGCAAAAACCTCAAGCCCCTCATGCTCCGCCAAAAATTTCCGCAAATAAAGCGCATGCAAAATATTAAACTCAATCGCCTCATCCGTTTCCCCTTCGGCTTCCAATATTGTCTTTCCTACATTCAAAATCAATGACTTATTCAGCTCACACCGTCGCTCCGAAGTCAGCTCCGCACTACGCAAAATCACCTCAATCCGCTCTGCCGCACTTTTCTTCGCCCAACCGCCACGATCTTCCTTCGCAATCCTAAATGCCTCATCCACATCCTCCTTCGTCGCCAACTCAAACCGCTTCAAAACAACCCCCGGCAGAGTCCGTCCCTTCAAATTCATCACCGTCCTCTCCCCCTCCCAGTCCAATCGCACTACCTCATCATTTCCTTGATAATCCCGACAAGCCTTCAGCAAATCACTCCCCCATTTCTGCCCACTCTCCGTGCGCAAATCCCACCGCGGAATCAATTTAAAATCCTCAATCTTTTGCATCTCTTTATCTTTTTCTATTTTATCTCCTTCTCTCTTTATCTTTTTATCTAAATTTTGCATCGAATGCAAAATTCCCAATTCCACTTGAGTATACCTCCATTCCTTCGACCCCACACCATACTTACTCACCACCCCAAGCCAATTGGCAATCGCACTATACAAGCCACCTTTCGCCACCGACCCTCCTCCAATTTCATCCATCCTTCGCGTATAATACGCAAAAAACTCCACCAAATCGCTCTCCGCAATCGCCGGAACATACTCCCAAAAATCCAACACCCCCTCAAGTTTTCGACCATACCTCTGCTCAAAAAATCGAAAAGTCTCCGGCCCACCCATCCCACGCAACATCGCCATCGAAAGCAATCCATTGCTGCGCTTCAAAGCCCCTGCCTTCGCCAACTCAATCAAATTCCACCACTGCGTTTGCAGATTCATCGAAGCCAAAACCACCCCCACATGACCTTTTTTCAATTCCGGAATTAAAAGTTTCAGCAACCGATGATAATTCGCGTGCGCCTCTGCTCGCGGAATCTCACCCTTCACCATCATTGTCGATTCCCAACCATTCTCCGACCTCATTTGCTCCTCCGCCAACAAATTTGCCCCACAAACCAAACGCGCAAATAACGGCTTTCCGCCACTCATCACGCGCAAACGCGAAGCCTTAATCAACGGCTTCACCACCATTTCCTCCGCTCGCTCATCATAAGCCTGTGTCGCAATCACTGCATAAACATCCTTCACCTCTGCAGTTGCCGCAAAAAACGCCTTCGTCGTCAAACCCAAAAGCCCCGACCACTCCGAATCGAGCTCCACTCTCACATCTTTCCCCGAAGCCGCCTGCAAAATCTCCACCAACGCCGCCGTTAACTTCGGCAAATTACTCTCCGCCGCCGCCGCACTCGTCGACAACGGCACAATCGCCGTCGGCTTAATCGCCACACTCTTTGCCCCAGCCTTAATCAAATCAATATACAACTCCTTCACCGCCTGCGCATCTTTCGGCGTAATCGCCGCCTCCACCACATAATTGATAATCTGCTTCGCTCCATGTTTTTCCTCCACTTTCGCCAACCCCTTAACCAAACTCTCCGCCAACACACTTTTTTCTTTCTTCTTTTTTCTTTCTTCTTTTATCCACACAAACCCCCCAATCTCCTTTTTCAGCATCCACTTCGCCACCTTCATATACACCTGCGTCAACAACTCATGCCCCTCCACCACTCCACTCATCTTCAAACCCATCGCTCGAAACCAATCCAAATCCTTCGGCTTTCCCACCGCTTCCACAATCTCCCTCAAACTTTCTAGTTGCATCGAAACCTCCTTCGGTCGCCAAATCCTCTCCGGCATCGTCGCCGCCAAAACCCTCACCCCAAAATCCCTCAGCCGCCCAATTTCCCGCCACAAATTTTTCTCCCTCCCACTTCGTCCACGCCCAATTTCGAGGTCCGCCATCACCGTCAAACCCAAAACCGCCCTCGCCACTTCTGGATTTTTCAATTCCGCCTTCTGCACCAAATCCAAAACATCCTCACTCAAACCTTCCCCTCTGGAAAATCGCTCAAAATCAACCAAAACAGCCTTATTCAAGCTCATCATGACAAATCAATAAAGGAGCCAATGCTAAAACAAAATTCCTCCCTACGCAAACGAAAACTCCGTCATTACAAAAAGCACCCAAAACAAAAACAACAACATCGCTTCCTTCCGCGTCAAAATCCTTTGCGAGCGCATAAAATAAAACAACAAAATCGAAGCCGCAAACATAAATCCACCCGTGATGTAAATAATCTTCACCGGAAAATCAAACGGACTAATCAACGCCAAAATCCCCACCACAATCGTCGCATCCGCCAAAACCGTCCCCAAAATATCGCCCACCGCCAGCGAATCATCATGCCGCCGCACCGCGCCCATCGAAAAAAACAACTCCGGCATCGTCGTACCCAAACCCACCACCAAAAGCCCCACCAAAATCGGACTCACACCCAAAAAGCCCGCAATCGACACGCCTGCCTCCACCGTAAAATGCGCACCCACCAGCAAAAACAACATCCCCAACAACAACCCAAAAAAATTCTTCCACCGCCCACCCGGATGCGTCACCACCACCGTCTCAATCTTATCATGCCGCAAAGACAACAGATAAAAAGCCAACCCCGCCACCACCAACGCCACCCCTTCCAAACGCGAAAAATGCCCATTCAAACCCAAAACCAACGGCAATAACAAAAACAAAGAATACACCCAAAAATTCTTCACAATACTACTCTCAATCCTCAGCCCCCGATCCGCAAACCACACCACCAACGCAAACACCAAAGTCAAATCCGCCACATTCGACCCAAACAAAGTCCCCAAACCAAACTCCGGCACCCCCGCAATCGCCGCATTAATCCCAATCAACGTCTCCGGCAAAATCGAAATAAACGCAATCACAATCAAACCCACCGCATACTTCGAAATCCGAAAACTCGCCGCCAAAGCCGCCGCAAACTTCGTCGACCACCGCGCCCCCAACACCACCCCCACCATAGCCACGATAAAAATCAAAAGTTCAAAGAAAAAATCCATGCTCTATTTCTAAGTTGTAAGTTCTAAGCTCTAAGTTCTATTCTGGTGGGCAGGACAGGATTCGAACCTGTGAAGGCGTAGCCAGCAGATTTACAGTCTGCCCTCGTTGACCGCTTGAGTACCTACCCAC
>CAZVOZ010000017.1:0-11655 GCA_964629065.1 uncultured Candidatus Peribacteria bacterium | reverse complement strand
AAAACAAACCATCGGCCGCAAATTAGGACACATCGTTCTCACCAGCGACTCCACAAAAGACCTAAATGAAGTATCCGAAAGATTACTAAAACACATCTACTAAACAACCCTCTATGATTAGTATAATTATGGGCAGCGATTCAGACCTAAACATCATGAGCGCCGCCGCCGAATTACTAGAAAAATTCCAAACCCCCTTTGAATTAACCGTCGTCTCCGCACATCGCACTCCCGATCGCATGTTTAAATACGCCAAAAACGCCGAAAAAAGAGGAATAAAAGTAATCATCGCCGGCGCAGGTGGCGCAGCACACTTACCAGGCATGATCGCATCACTCAGCAACCTTCCAGTAATTGGTGTCCCAATCCTTTCCTCAAACTCCATCGCTGGCATCGACTCACTCCTTTCAATAGTCCAAATGCCCGGCGGCATCCCCGTCGCAACAGTCGCCGTTAATGGCGCAAAAAACGCCGCTTTGCTCGCACTCCGCATCCTCGCCACCTCAGACAAAAAAATCGCCGCCAAATTAGAAAAATTCAAAAACACCCTCACAAAAGAAGTCGAAACCAAAATCACCGAAGTCTCAAAGACCTACGGAAAAGTTAAAATCTAATTTAAATTTTGGTGGGCGCTGAGGGATTCGAACCCGCGACCCTCTGGGTGTAAACCAGATGCTCTAGCCAACTGAGCTAAGCGCCCCCATGCAACAAAGTGCCGTTAATTTTTATCACAGCTCAAAATGATTTGCAAACCATTTCTGAAGACATCCGCAAAAAGGATGAGATCAAAAGAGCAGATCGCCTTTTTGCGCATGTCTTCAGCTAATCATCATCCCATTCGCCTTAAGCCACCTTTCCTGCACCTCATAATCTGGCATCGCACTTTCCACCCACGCCCAAAACCGCGCCGAATGATTAAACTCCTTCAAATGCGCTAATTCATGCACACAGACATAACGAAAAACCTCGCGCGGCGCGAACAACAAACTATAAGCAATCGTAATATTGCCATTACTACTACAACTTCCAAACCGCGACTTCACCCGCCGAAAACGCACTTCATGATAATTCACCCGAAAATGCAACTCATTTAACTCCCTCAACACCTCTTTCAAATAAGGCAACTGATCAACCATAATTTTCCGCTCCACCAAATCACGCAAATTCGCGCCCTCCGCCAAATAAACCTTCAACACATCGCCTTCCAAATAAACCGACGACCGCTTCCCGCGCCGCCCATGAATCTGCAAATCATACACTTTATTATGCGTTACAATCCGCCCACCATCGCGATATTCCGGCAACACAAAATCCGTCGCCTTCGCCGCCGAAGCAAGTTTTTTCTCCGCCCAACGCTGAAACTTCGCAATAATTCGCTCACGATCTTCGCCACGAGCAAACCGCGACAAACGCATCCGCACGGCCCCACCCACAATCTTCACACTAGAAGTGCGCCCGCGCGCCTCTTCAAAAACGATTTCCATAGCCTAACAATTAAAAATCATTTAAATTATACCCATGCTCAAAGAATTTAAACAATTCCTCCTCCGCGGCAATGTCATCGACCTCGCCGTCGGCGTCATGATCGGCGCCGCCTTCAGCAGCGTCGTCAACGCTCTCGTCAGCGACATTCTCACGCCACTAATCGGCGCAATCGCCAAAGTCCCCGACTTCTCCAACCTCTCATTCACCATCAACGACAGCATTTTTCCTTACGGCCACTTCCTCAACACCCTCATTTCCTTTCTCCTTGTCGCCAGCGCAATATTCTTCTTCGTCGTTAAACCGATGAACATCTTAATCGCCCGCACCAAAAAAGCCAAAGACCCCACCACAAAAAAATGCCCCGAATGCCTCAGCGAAATCCCCCTCCTCGCCAAACGCTGCAGCCAATGCACGACAAAATTAAACACCTCTAATCTGTAATTTCTAATCCGTAATCTGTCTCTTGGTGCCCAGGAGAGGACTTGAACCTCCACGGCCTTGCGACCACTACCACCTCAAGGTAGCGTGTATACCATTTCACCACCTGGGCTAATTTTCAAAAAGCCCGCGAATAATAACAACTAAAAAAGAAAAAATCAAAAAGAAGAAAGATTTTTCTTTCTCCTTTTTTCTTTCTTAATTATTAAGTATTAATCCCCTCCTACCACCAAAAACTCGGCCTCTTGTCAGTCAAAGCACCGAAATAACAATTCCAATCCATCGCCCAAACAAAATAACGACGACAATTTTCCCAAAGAGTCTTCTGTCGTTTACCAAGAATTAACATATAAAAGAACTCCAAAATTCCTAGAACATACATCCAAACACCCACCAACATCATCGGCCAAACCAAAACAAACACCCAAAGCATTCTAAAAACAAACAAACGGGAAATTTTCTCGCGATAAGGAATTTCCAACTTAATCCCCGCCTTTTCCATACTTTCCATAACAATTTGGTTAAAAATACAATTTATCTTTTTATCTCCTTATCTATCCCCAAGCTCCACCTCTAACTCAACCACCTTTCCCTCACGCCAAACTTTCAACACAACCTCATCTCCCGGCGCAAAATCACGAATAATCTTTTGCAAAGGCCGCTTCATCGAAACATTCTCTTCATTCACCGCCAAAATCACATCGCGATCCTTCACCCCCGCCTTTTCCGCTGGCCCACCAGCCACTAAAGCCGTCTCACTCACCTGCGTTCCCGCAACCACCAAAGCCCCATAATCAAAATCCTTCATCATCTCCAAAGCCTCATCATCAGACAACATCACAAAACGCACCCCCAAAACCGGCCGCACAATTTTCCCATACTCCTCAATCGAAGCCAAAACCGGCAACAAATCAACCGAAGGAATCGCAAAGCCGATCCCATTCGCCGCCCGCGCCACCGCCACGTTCATCCCGACAACTTCACCATCCAAATTCAAAAGTGGCCCACCCGAATTCCCCGGATTGATCGCCGCATCCGTCTGAATCAACCCCGACAAATTTTCCGCCCGCGCCACCGCATCATTAAACGCCGCCACATTTCGCGACAAACCACTAATAATCCCATAAGTCACCGTATTCTCATATTGCGCCAAAGCATTCCCAAAAGCGATCACCCGCTGACCAACCTTCAATTCCTCCGATTCACTCAACTTAATCACCGGCCATTGCCCTTCCGCCGAAATCTTCAAAACCGCAATATCATCAAACGGATCACGCCCCAAAACCTCCACCTCATATTCCTCACCATCATCAAAAACCACCTTATAATCCGCCTCTTCATCCAACACCACATGCTTATTTGTCAAAATCAAACCATCCTCTCTCACCACAAAACCCGTCCCCTCACCAACCGCAATCACCCCATTGGTACCAAAAGTCTTTTCCCCAATCACCGAAACCACCGCCGGCGAAACCTTCTCAATCACCGAAATCAACTCCGATTCCTCCAAATAAACCGTTTGCGGCACTGGCTTCTCATCAATTTCCTCCAACGACAAATCCAAATTCATCGACAAAGCCCCACCAAAAAAACCGCCAGCCAAAGCCACCAAAACAATCAACCAAATACTCACAGCTTTTTCTTTCATATATCCATATTATTTCCCTTGCCGAAAAAAAACAAATGTAACATTATGAAATCGTGTTGACTCCCACAATTTAACCCTTCGCAAAATGAGCGCCATCCAAGGACAAGATCCCTCAATTTACAATGCCATCGAAGCCGAAAAACGCCGCCAAAAAGAAGGACTCGAACTAATCCCTTCCGAAAATTACACCTCCGCCGCCGTAATGGAAGCCTGCGGCTCAATCCTCACTAATAAATATTCCGAAGGCTATCCAGGCAAACGCTACTACGGTGGCCAAGAAAACATCGACATCATCGAAAACATCGCTATCGAACGCGCCAAAGAACTCTTCGGCGCCGAACACGTCAATGTCCAACCTTACTCCGGCTCACCCGCGAACACCGCAATCTACTTCGCCTTACTAAACTTCGGCGACACCGTTTTGGGCCTTCAGCTAGACCACGGAGGACATATTACTCACGGCCTACCAATTTCATTTTCCGGCAAAGCCTACAACTTCGTTCAATATCAAGTAAATAAAGAAACTGGCCGCATCGACATGGATCAAGTCCGCCGCCTCGCCCACGAACACAAACCAAAAATGATCGTCGCCGGCTTCTCCGCCTATTCCCGCGACCTTGATTGGGCCGAATTCAAAAAAATCGCTGACGAAGTCGGCGCCCTCACTTTTGCCGACATTTCCCACACCGCTGGTCTCATCGCCGGAAAAGCTTTGAACTCACCCGTGCCATTCTTCGATGTCGTCATGACAACCACCCACAAAACCCTTCGCGGCCCACGCGGCGCGATTATTATGTGTAAAGAAAAACACGCCAAAGACATCGACCGCGCAGTATTCCCCGGCCTCCAAGGCGGCCCACACGATCACATCAACGCCGGCAAAGCCATCGCCTTCGCCGAAGCCCTCCAACCGGAATTCCAAGACTACGCCAAACAAGTAATCAAAAACGCCCAACACCTCGCCGCAAAACTAATCGAACGCGGCTTTGAAATCATCTCCGGCGGCACCGACAACCATTTGATGCTCGTCGACCTCACTAACAAAGGCGTCACCGGCAAAAAAGCCCAAGACACCCTCGACGAAGTCGGCATTACCCTCAACAAAAACACCGTTCCCTTCGAACCACGTTCACCAATGGACCCATCAGGCATCCGCCTCGGCACACCCGCCATCACCACCCGCGGCATGAAAGAAGCCGAAATGGAACTCATCGCCGACTGGATCGACCAAGTCATCGCCAACATCGACGACCACGCCCTCCACGCCAAAATAAAAGAAGAAGTCCGCCAACTCTCCGTGAAATTTCCTGTGCCGGGGATAGCGTGAAAGTGGAAAATTAAGAATTAAAAATCAAGAAATGAATAAAATACAGATGGTGGAATTTCTGTCACAACACATTGATAGGAAACAAATAAAGATTAAGCACAAAAGAATTGTTGGAGTTGTCATAGACAGCATTTGCACTTTAAAACCAGAATTAACAGGATTAAGTTTTCTATTTAATCTACATTTAACATCAAGTGAGATGAAAAATGACGAAGAAATTAGTAAGCTAAACCAAGTGATAGAGCTAATCAAGGAACTAGATGAAAAACAAATAGACAATGATGACCTCACAAATCAATTAAAAGAAGAAATAGAAGAAAAATTAAGAATAATATCTAATCACAAATTAAAAATAGGAGTGCATATAAAAGAGCAAGATGAGTCTCGAATAAGAAACGTATACTCGAAAGGAGGAGATATCGGAATCCTAGTAGAAAAAGGTAAGAAAACTGATATAGAGGGAGTTTATGTCGATTTTTCTAAACACTAATCATTTTAAACATACAGAAATAACAACCCATAAAAGCTGTAACAAACAACTTTTAGAAAGGCGTAAAAAGCAAAAAACGAGACCTAAGCTTAAAAATAAGCTCTGCAGTCTTTCTTAGTATTTTTACAATTTTAATAACATACTCAAACACATAAGAAATCCCAAAGAAAACCAAATTTCTTAATCATATTCTAAACTTAAATTCCAACCACTCCTGAGAAAACCCCTCAGCCAACTCAAAAATAGAACCATGTAATTTATAATCTCCAAAATCAACACTCCTAAGGATCCTAGACACAGCTTTTAAAACCGCTGTCTGAATTTGGCTCACATCAGGATTATCAGAAAATAAATCACTCAATTCACTCCAAACCCAAAAGCGAATCCCCGAAGCCAAATCACTAGAAAGGACTTCTGGTAAAGAATTTAAGCTTAGCTGACTAAAGTTGACACGCTCATTCATACTTTACAGATCAAAATTGACCAAAATTATACAGAAATCCCAAAAAAAGTCCACAAATATTTCCACCCCCACTTTTGATCCCACCCCCGCTCTTAGTAATAAAAAAACAAGGAAACTTTACGCTTTCCGTTGAAGTCGCATACGACTTCAACTTCTATCTTTCACATGTGAAAGATAGAACTAAAGCGTGTTTCCTTGTTTTTTTACCACCATCAGCGTCACATCATCCATCTGCGGATAACCCGCCGAAAACTGCTTCACATCAGCCAAAATCGCTTCTTGAATCGCCAAAGCCGAATCCAAATCCCCAAACTTCCCGACCGCCTCCACAAACCGCGCCATTCCATAAACCTCATCCTTGCTCTTCCACATTTCCGGAATCCCATCACTATACACCACCAAGAAATCCCCCGCCGCCAAATCAATCTCGCGCTCCACAATATGCTGCCCCACTTCCACCATCATCCCCAAAGCCAAACCGCCCGCCGGCAAAAGTTCCGCACGCCCCAAGGCCGCTTTATAATGCACAATCTGTTCATGCCCCGCACTGACATAACTACATTTCCCACTCCCTAACTCATAATCCAAAACCGCAGCCGTCATAAACATCATCGGCAAAGTCTTCGCTTTAAGCACCGCATTCACCTTCACCAACAACTCCTTCAAAGACACTTCTTCTCGAAATCCATAAAACAACGCATTCGAAAGCGAACTCACAATCCCCGCCGGCACACCATGCCCAGTCACATCACCCAAATACATCCGCAACTTATCCTTCGACGGCCACAAAAAATCATAAATGTCGCCGCCAATCTCCTCCGCCGGAATAATCCCCGCCGCAATATCAAGACCGGAAACTTTCGGCACCGCCTTCGGCAAAATCTGCGTCTGAATCTTCTTCGCCAAAGAAAGCTCATGCCCAACCCGCGCTTGATAAACCTGCGCCTGCATACTTTCCCCAAGCTTCAAAGCCATATGATTAAACGAATCTCCCAAATCCTTAATCTCATCACGCGTCGCAATATCCACTTGCGCGCGGAAATTCCCCATCGCAATCTGCCGCGCCCCTTCCACCAATTTCAAAATCGGCCGCGTCAATTGCCCCGACATCACCATTGCCATTACAAATCCCAACATTACGCCAAACAAAGCCAAATAAACAATCCGCATCACCATCGCCGCCACCCGCTGATCCAAATTATGATAATCCAAAAAATACACCACCCCAAAATCTTCACTACCCGGCACCACGAAATAAGACAACAAACTCCCTTCCTTTGGCCTCGCCACTTCTTGCTCATTGCCATCAACAAAACTCCCACCCTTCAAATAAATCGCCCCACCATCCAAATACTGCAAACCCAAATTTTCCGACTGCACCAAAGCCAACAAATCACGATCCACACCCCTCTTTTCCCCTTCATAACGCGCTCGCTGATCAACAAAAGAATCATAAACCAACTCCCCATCATAACGCACCACCATCAAACGCTCCACATCATCATTCTGCGCAAAAACCTCACTCACCTCACGATTAAAATAAACAAAACTATCCGACAACAAATAAAGATCCGTATCCTCCGCCAACTTCGGCGCCGTCAAACGCCCAAAAGCCACTGCCTTCGCAAAAATATCCTCCGCCATCTCTACCTTCTTCTCATTAATAAACAAAAAAGCCATTGCCGCAAACAGCACAATCACCAAACCAGAAACCGCAAACACTAATTTTTTTCGAATCGAAATTCTCATTTGCTTAAACTTTTAAAACTAACAAAACCATCCATCCTCGGCTCAAATTTCACACCACCTTTCAGCGAAAATAAATTCTGATACTCCAACAACGGCACTCCAAAAACATCCTCATCCAACATCACGCCAATCTCCCGCAAATCTCCCAAACGCTCCTCCTCATTCAATTCCGCCGCCGCCAAAGCAATCAAATCATCCACTTCTTCATTTTCATAATTCCCCAAATTATACTCCACCCCACTTTTCACAATATCGCCAAAAAAATCACTACCATCACCAGACTCCGACTTATAACCGAGAAAATAAACATCCGCTTTCTTCTCCGCAAAACTTGCCAACAAATCTTCACCAGCCAAATAAGAAATCACCGCACCCACCCCCACATCCTTCATTTGCAAACGAACCTGCTCACCCAAAACCGTCGTCCCCAAAGGCAAATGCACCGTAATCGTCTCTCCCTTCAAACCAGATTCCTCAGCCAATACCTTCGCCTCATCCAAATCAAACACCTTCATTTTCAATTCCGGATTAAAACCAAAAACACCGCTACTCACAAACTGCCAAGCACTCCGCGCAAAACCACCAACCACTTTCACCAAAGCCTCACGATCAATCGCCGCTCCAAAAGCCACGCGCTTCTGCAAATCACTAAAAACCTCCGACTGAAAATTCAATAATAAAAACTGCACTTCCAAACTCGGCAAAGCCAAAACTTCAAACCCCTTATCACTCAAAAAATCCACCGCATCAAAAGGCACAAACGCCAAAACCCCCGCACCACCATCCTGCACGAAACTGCTAACACGCTCATTCTTATCAACGAAAACCGCCATTTCCACCCGCGCAAAATAAGGCTCTTCGCCCCAATAATCCTCAAACCGCTCAAAAACGCCATCCACAAAACGATACGCCCCAGTCCCCTCTTCACCAAAACGAATCGACATCCGCGCCAAACGCGACAACAACAGCGGATCCGGCTTCGCCGTTTCCACCACAATCTCAAAATCACTTTTTGATGTTACCTTCCCAATGCCACTTTCCTCCAAACTCATCAACACATCTTCCGCCTCAAAACTACTCCCATCATGAAATTTCACACCTTCCCGCAAATGAAAATTCCAAACCAATGGCGAAACCCGCCCAAAACTCACCGCCAAACCCGGCTCAAAAGAAAGATCCTCATCCAAACTCACTAAACTCTCATAAACATTCCCCTCCAAAAATCGCTCTGCCGTCACCTCATCAGGCACAATAACCTTCACACTTTCATCACTCACCGCCACCTCCGAAACACTAAACAACGAAGCCAAAAACGCCTCCGTCTCGCGCTGAAAAAACAACTGCAAACTCACCCACGCAAACGCCAGAGCAAACACCCCATAAAAAACTACCTGCAGGAACTTTTTCATAAATGTAAAAAAATCCCTGAATTATAGCACAAATAAGGCCAAAAAGAAATTACAGATTACAAATTAAACATTAAAAATCACAACCTAAGATTTTAAGAAAATTTTAGAAAAATTTTAAACTGCGATGATAAAATCACAACATGAACATACTACGCACAAAAAGCTTCGATTTCGCAACAAAAACACTAAAAATAACACATCAGTTAAAAGAATTACGCGAGTTTCACCTCGCCTCTCAACTACTAAAGTCTGGAACCTCCATCGGCGCCAACATCGAAGAAGCCTTCGCTGCACAAAGCAAAAAAGACTTCATTTCCAAACTCGGAATCGCCTATAAAGAAATGCGCGAAACAGAATATTGGTTTCGTCTTATCAAACAATCACTACAAAAACCGCTAACTGACTTTCACGAAGCTGACATTATTTTGACAGAAGTCGCCAAACTTCTCACTTCAACACTAAAAACCTCAAAAGCAAACTACGCTAAAAACAAAAATTAAAATCATTTGTTATTTCTATTTGTTATTTCTGTTTGTTATTTCTAATTGTTATTTCTAATTGTTATTTCTATTTGTTATTTCTAATTTCTAATCTCTAATTTCTAATTTGTCTTCCTCAAAACCTCCCGCAACTCATTTTCCAACTTCGAGTCCCCCAACTTCCCCGCCAATGAAAGCATCCGCTGATAAACCGACTTAAATTTCTTCGCATCCGCCACCGTCTTCACGCCAGAAACCCTTGCCGCAAGCCCATTATACTCCTTTGCAAAACACGCCCGCATCACTTCCTTATCCCCCGCCTTCTCCGCAAAAAACCGCGCCGACTCAAAATTCCCCGAATTCAAAGAAGCCAAAGCCAAATTCCGATAAGCAATCACCAAATTCTTCTCCACCAAAGAACGCAAACTACTAATCGAATAAGCCAACTGCGCACTCTTCACAAACTCTCGCGGCGAAATCGCCGAAACCTCCTCGCGAAAATCCATCAAATCCAACAAATTCACCGCCACAATCTCCGTCACCGGCAACACCTCCCTCTGCTCATAACGCTGAAAAGAAGCATTCGTCGCCTCAATATCCACCTCGCGAAAATGCAAACAAACATGCTCCGGAAGCAATTTAATCCGCAAATCCTCAATCGGAAACTTCAACGAATAAAGATAAATATATAGCGTCACAATCTGATTACAATCCCCCTCCAACTTCTCTACCGCCGGATCGCGCAATAACTTGCCAAAACTCGCCGTATGAATATAAAAATACCGCTTCTCAGGCCGCAAAAACGACATAATCTTCCCAAGACACCTAACCTTCTCCTCATCACCACTCGGAAAAACCGCCCCCGCCTCCTCCACCATCGCCTTTAATTGTTCTAGACTCGGCTCGGGCTCAGCCAAAAACGCCGCCTTAATTTTCTCCGTATCCGCATACATCTGCCGTCGCACCTTCTTCGTCAAATATTTATACCCCTTATACTTTTTCTCCAACCACACATTCGTCACAATCAAATTTTCCTGCATCAACTTCAACAACCCCTCCCGTACCTCGACCCCACTCGAATCCGACTTCACACTCCGAAAAAACCGATCCACCCGCCGCTCAAAACCATTCACATAAGGCGAAAACAACCCAAAAAACCATTTTAAAAATCTAAGCATGAGGAGATTATAGACCAGCCTAGATGAAATGAAACCATATACGCAATTGACTAAATACAAAAATTATGTCAAAATAGTAGCAACTATTTAGAAGAAAAAATGCCACAAATAAAGGAATTAGCCCCCGAATCAGTAAAACAAAAAAGAGACATTGTCCAACTTTGGGAAATTGGCCACGAAACAACAGTCTATGTAACAACTAAAAGCGGATCAGTATATCTATTGAAAAGAGGGTCAAGTGCTAACAATTTCACTCTAAAGAAACCAGATGGACAATCACCATTTTCTTTTCAAGAGACACCCCTAGGAGACCCGATAGTAAAAGGTAACTCAATTATAGGAGGCAGAGGAGAAATACCACTAGGAAACACAAGCGAAATCACTGAAATAGAAATTGAAAATCCTGAAGCTGATGAAATTACCCCACGTATTCGAGAAATTGCAGACCTATATTGCCCACCACTCCGAACGGAAAGTATACAAACAGAAACTGGCGAAGCAATCGAAGGCTCAACAAGGACAACAGTGGCAAAAAAGACAGCTAGAAATGATCTTTCAACATTACGATACAGAATCAACGAAATCTTCGACCGAATCAATGAAGTAAATTTTGATGAACTAACAGTAAATCAATTCGTTGATATGATTGGAACAATAAACACCTATTTACACGACAATCTACCATCCAAAAGATCATCAATTATGCAAAGAGCATACACAACGAGTACACCAACAATCAAACTATTAGACGGATCTGTCACAATATCCTTCGACAAAGTTTTCGAAAGCGTACAAGGAACAATTCGAATTTTAAATCGAAGCAAGTAACCCAAAGAAATCAATCAAATTTTCTAAACATGGCTTTACGATTTAGTTTTCCGTACATGATAGGAAAGCAAAACCGCAAAGCCATGCTCGAAAAATTTAACTCGAACTATTTCTTCAACACCGCCAAAAACGCCTCCTGCGGCAACTCCACCTTCCCCATC
>CAZVOZ010000016.1:0-11858 GCA_964629065.1 uncultured Candidatus Peribacteria bacterium | reverse complement strand
GAAATCGCCGTGCCGGCATTACAATCCCTCCACAACGACCCAACCATCGAAATCGTCGCCGTTTTCACCCAACCCGATCGACCAGTCGGCCGCAAACAAATCCTCACGCCTTCGCCCGTCAAAGCCGCCACCACATTGCCAACCTTCCAACCAGAGAACAAAAAAGAACTCGAAGCAATGACCAAAGACCTCGAAGTCGACTTCTTTGTCGTAATCGCCTTCGGCATGATCTTCAGCGAAACCGTCCTCGCGATCCCCAAAATCGCCCCCATCAATGTCCACATGTCCAAATTACCCCAATATCGCGGCGCTTCACCGATCCAACAATCCCTCCTCAATGGCGATAAATCGACCGCAATTAGCATTATGAAAATGGAAAAAGGCCTCGACAGTGGCCCAATCTATTCCATGCCCGAGATCGAAATCGCCCCCACCGACAATTTCGAAACCCTCAGCACAAAACTCGCCGAAAAAACCGCCTCCATTCTCCCCGAAACACTCCAAAAAATCGCCGATGGCAAACTAAAACCAACACCACAAAACCACCAACTCGCCACTCATTGCCAAAAAATCACCAAACAAGACGGGCAAATCCAATCACACCACAGCGCAGAACAAGTCCTCAACATGATCCGCGCCTTCACCCCTTGGCCCGAAGTATTCACGAAATTTAATGACAAAAAACTGACAATTCTCGGCGCCGCCCTCGGCAATCAAAAACTCCCACCTCTCAAAATCACCATAATCAACAAACAACTCCACCTCGGCACATCCACCGAAAGCCTCATCATCGAACAAATCAAACCAGAAGGCAAAAACCCAATGAACGCAAAAGACTTCCTCAACGGCCTCCCTAGCTCCCTAGTTTTCTAGTTCGCTAGTTTTCACCTCAAACCTCATCCCCTCCTTCGGCAACAAACGCGTGATTTCGTCCTGCAACTTTGACAAACTCGCCCCACGCGCCGAATCATTCATCGCCGTAATTACCTCCACAAACAACTCTCTATATTTCACTACATCAACTAAAGGAAAACTCTCCGCATAACCCGCCTGCTCGGCAAACACCCCATAAATCGGATCGCTCTTTTGCTCATCCAACATATCCCTTCGACTTGTTGGCTTATGTGTCGACTTAAAATATTCCGCCAAATTCTCTTTCTTCGTCAATTCCAAAAGAAAATCCCAAGCCACCTCAGGATACTCGGCATTCCGCGAAACCGTTTCCGCAAAATAAGAAGCATAAGCCACTCTCTTTCCAACCTCACCACCAAAAGGCTCAGCCATTTGCGGAATCGCCGCCACCCGCACCGCCGCCGGCGAAATCGTCGATAAATCCTCCGCTTTCAAGGCATCAATCCGCTCCATTACCATTTCATAATCATCCGAAAAACCCACAAACACGGAAACATTCCCTGCCACAAAAGCATCAAGTTCCTTAAACTCACTATCCTTATCCGCCAAAAACTGATTCCAAGCATAATGCCTCTGATCCTCATCCGCAAAACTTGTCAAAAAATCCAGCACCTCCTGACCTGCCCCTGCGGCAAAAATCGCTTTCGACAAATTCTCATTATAAAAACTCACCCCATTCTGCAAAAACAATAAATACAACAACTCCACCCCATAACGAATATTATCCGCCCGCCCCAAAGCCAACCCACCCACCTCCAAACGCCCAAAACTCGTATCCTCAACATTCAACAACAAAACATCCTCTTTAAATTCCTCCCAATTCTCCGCCGGCTCGCCACGACTCGCCAACCGATCCTCAAAATGATCCTTATTATAATAAAGCGCTAAAGAATCCACCGTCATCGGCGCAGCATAAATATTCTGCACTCCGTCTGGCGACACCAAAACCAAATCATCATAAGCCGCCTGCACAAAAATCTTCTCATAATCCGCCGGCAAGCCAAACTTTGCTGGCATTGGCGTCAACTTTCGATAATTACTCGCAAACCAAGTATTTGGCATCGAAAACAAATCCGGCCCCCCACCTTCCGCCATCTCATTTAAAATCACTCGCTCATATTCTGCAAAATCATCAAAAGTCCGCAAATTAATTTTCAATCCTTTATGCGAAGCTTCATAGGCATCGACAAATGCCTCAACATCTTTCGCATCATCACCAAACTTATAATAATCCAACACCACACCACTAAAATCCTGCTGCACCTCCTTCGGCTCCTTCAATCGACATCCGCTCAGACCAAGAGCAAAAACTAGCAAAAGAACAAAGATCGTGCGTGACATACGCATAAATTGGAATAAGAGTTACCAATTTTATACCGCGATTCCTCAGCGAGCGCAACCACTCCCACAACCACCTGAACTACAACTGCCGCAACTACCGCCACCACAAGCCCCTTTCGCCCCATCAGTTCCACATCCCGCACAACTTAAACTGCGGTCACTCATAATCGTCGTCAAATCAGACTTCACAGATTCCAAATCAATCTCTTTATCATGAGGACAAAAAGTTTTGTTCGCATAAAACAATCCAGCACCGGAACGAAAAACCTTTTCACCACCACACAACAAACAAGCAAAATCTTCTACACCTCTATACCAATGCTCAAAAACGGCACTGCACCCACCACATCTGAATTCAAAAATCGGCATGGCGAAATACTAGCAAAGCTAACCGAAATCCAAAAGCCAAAATCGCTCTACCACAACCTCGGTTCGAAAAACTTTCCCCGCTCCCCGACCATAATCAGTGTTCGCTAAAAAACCCGACAAAAACATCCGCGAACCCTGACCAATCTCCGCACAACCCAAATCCGCCAAAGCGTCCAGCAAACTCACCGCAAAAAAATCACAAACCCTCATCTGCCCAACAAGATCAAATCGCTCAACAGCAAAAGAAAAACGCAAAAATTTCCGCCCTCTACCATCAATAGAAAAATGTGGCACCGAAGCAACATTTCCGACTAACATAATTTGATTCAAAATCTTCATAGAACAAGAATAACAATTACAGATTAAATTTTTCTAAAATTTTGCTAAAATAAAAATGACTAAAAAATCACTATGTTCACCGGCATCATTCAGAGCATCGGTCGCGTCACTGCGATCGAAAAAAAACAGAACCTCATTTCTTTCAAGATCGAAAGCGTCAAAAAATTTAGCCCGAAAATTGGCGCATCCATAGCCATTAACGGCGCTTGCATGACCGTCACATCTGCAAAGGACAATCACTTCACTTTCGACTGCATTGCTGAAAGCCTAAAACTTACCAACCTTGGCACACTAAAAATCAACGACGAAGTAAATCTCGAGCCAGCCCTAAAAGCAAACCAAGAACTCGACGGCCACCTCGTTCAAGGTCATATAGACTGTCAAGGTAGTGTCAAAAGTATGACAGCACAAAAAAACAAATTTACCCTCGAAATCACTCATCCAACAAAAATTGCCAAATATTTAGCACTCAAAGGCTCAATCACCATCAATGGCGTCAGCCTCACAATCACAAAAATCACCCCAAAAAGCTTCGCCGTCGAACTAATCCCGCACACTTTAAAAGAAACTAATCTAAAAAATCTCCAAAAAAAATCCAAGGTTAACCTTGAAGTCGACCTTCTCGCTCGCTACATTGAACGCCTACTAAAAAAATAATGCAAATCAACGACCACAACATTAAACTAGACGCAAACGGTTACAAAGTAACTATTGTCGCCTCAATTTTCCACAGAGAATTAGCCGAACAATATATCGCCAACACCATTGAAGCACTTCAAATACAAAAAGTTCGCCCCGAAGACATCCAAATCGTTCGCGTACTCGGATCATTAGAAATCCCCTATATTTGCAAGCGCATTAGCGGCTTCGCTACCACCGACATGATCATCGCTCTCGGCATCATTATTCGCGGAGAAACAAGCCATTACGACCTTGTTGCCGAAAACACCTACAGTGGCCTAATGAAAATCCAACTCGAAGACGACAACATGCCAATAGGATTTGGCATCCTTACTTGCGAAAACATCCAACAAGCCATTGAACGCATCGACAAAAACGGTCAAAACAAAGGACGCGAAGTTGCCAACAGCACACTTCTTCAAAAATATATCATCCGCAACCAACTTTAACATGCCTCTCCAGACACTCACTCAACTCACAAACATCGACAATCAAACCATCATCCTGCGCACCGACTTTAATGTACCACTAAACCAAGAAAACCAAATTGAAGACGACCTTCGCATCATCGAAAGCCTACCTACAATCAAAACCCTACAAGAAAAAGGCGCAAAAATCGTCATCATTAGCCACCTAGGTCGCCCCGATGGCGAAAGAAAAGCCGAATTCAGCCTCACCCCAATCCATCAACACCTCGAAAAACTCCTCAACCAAGAAATCCTCTTTTGCCCAGAAATCATTGGCCCAAAAACCGAATCCGCCATCAACGCACTTCAAAAAGGCCAAATCGCTTTACTTGAAAACATCCGCTTCCTCCCTGGCGAAGAAAAATGCGACCTCGAACTCAGCGCCCAACTCGCCAAACTCGGCGACATATTCGTCAACGACGCTTTTGGCACCGCACACCGCGCTCACGCCTCCACCTACGGAATCACAAAACACCTCCCCGCCTACGCTGGACTACTAATGGAAAAAGAAATTAACTCACTCGCACCACTCCTTACGAATGACATAAAAAAGCCATTAACAATGATTTTCGGCGGCGCAAAAATTGACACGAAAATCGGCATCATCAAAAATTTCCTCGATAAAGCCGACCACATTCTCCTTGGCGGCGGCATCGCCAACACCTTTTTATACGCCCAAGGTCACGAAGTCGGCGCATCTCTTTATGAAAAAGACAAAAAAGATCTCGCCCTTGAGATCCTAGAAAAAGCCACAAACAAAATCCAGCTCCCTACAGATTTCACCATCACCGACGAAAAAATCCTCGACATCGGCCCAGAAACAATCAAAAAATTCACCGAAATCATCCAAAAATCCGCCACCATCATCTGGAATGGCCCACTCGGACTTTACGAACTACCTCAGTATAAAAAAGGTACTGCCGAAATCGCCAAAGCCCTCAGCGAAAGCCAGGCCCAAACCATCATTGGCGGCGGCGACACAGCTGATGCAGTGCACAAACTTGGCTACAACGAAACAAACTTCACACACATCTCCACCGGCGGCGGCGCCTGCATCGAATACCTTTCAGGCATCAAAATGCCCGCAATCGAAGCCCTCATGCAATAGCTCGCCATTTTTAGCAAATCCCCACACACTCGATTTCGATCAACACATCCTTCGGCAACCGACTCACCTCCACCGTCGCCCGCGCCGGCTTATGTTCGCCAAAAACTTCCGCATAAATCTCATTCACCTTCGGAAAATCATTCATATCTTTAATAAAAACCGTCGTTTTCAAAACGCCCCCCAAACTGGATCCACCAGCCACCAAAATCGCCTCCAAATTCCGCAACACCTGCCGTGCCTGCTCCTCAATCCCACCCTCAACCAAAACACCTTCCGCCGTCAACGGAATCTGCCCACTCACAAACAAAAAACCACCATTAGAAATCGCCTGAGAATAAGGCCCAATCGCCGCCGGCGCCTCACTTGTAGAAATAATTTTCATACTAATAATTATTAAAAAACCTTTGTAAAATAATTTGCGCCGCATTGGCATCCAAACGCCCACCAAAAGCTCCATCAACCATTTGCTCCGCTTCAATCGAACTAAAATCCTCATCCACAAATCTCACATCCACACCACGCGCCCGCAACAACCCCGCCAACGCCTCAATCTCCCCACAAATCACATTCTCCACCGCCGGCATCCCCAAAACCACCAAAACAATCTCCAAATCCGCACACAAAACCAAAACCTTTTCTACCAAATCATTCACCCCCTTATTCACAATCACTTCACGCGGAAAAGCCATGCGCGTCTCTAGATCGCCGCTGGCCAATCCAACCATTTTTCGCCCATAATCGAGCGCTAAAACTTTCCCTTTCATTACTCTGCTTTCACCACCACCTTCACAACCGCTTCTTCCTTACCCAAAGTCACTTTCACTTCATACTCGCCAACTTCCTTGAAATGCTCCATCTTAATTGCCGATGGCGCAACCACAACCTTACCTTCAGCCTCAATCGCTCGCGCCACTTCCGTTTCGGAAACACCAGCATAAAGATGACCTTTTTCATTCGCGCGTTCTGTCAAAACCAATTTCAAACCAGACAATTTTTCCACAACTTCTTTCGCATTTTCCAAAGCTTGATTTTGTTTCATTACCATCGTTTCTCTGCGCTTTTCCGCCAACTTCTTTCGCGCCGGAGTCGCCACATCAGCCAAACCATTCGGAAACAAGAAATTTCGGAAATAACCCAATTTCACTTTCACAATATCGCCACGATAACCGAGCGCCTTCACATCTTCGTTCAAAATAACATCCATATAATTCAAATTAAAAGCCATATATAAATACAGAACCCTCGCCAAAATGTAAAGCTTTTTTTATTTAAACCTCCATTCCCCAACTCTAAAAAATCGATCACTCGGAAAAACCAAAGAATCCAACGCCACACCTTCTACCTTCGAATCAATCGCATAATAATAAACCGGTCGATACAAGAACACCGCCGGCACATCATCGCGCAAACTATTCGCCAAAGCCAAAAGCTTCTCCTCACGCACCGTCGGATCAAAAATCGTCCGCACATTTTCGATCAAAGCATCGGCCTGAAAACTACGATAATTCGAGAAATTCTGACCCAAAGGCGTCGCTTGCGTCGAATGCCAATAAGAATAAGTATCCAAATTGTAACCCAGATTTTGGCCTACCAAAAGCAAATCATACTGCCGACTCATCACCGCTTCATTAAATTGCTGCAACGGCAAAAATTCCACTTGAATAGAAAACCCAATCTCCTCCCACGAATTCTGCAAAAAATCCACCACCCCCAAAGTCTCCGTAAACTGCGGCGTACCTTCATCATAAGCCCGCGCCAACAACTTCAATTCCAAAGCCTCTTCATCCTCATTATATCGCACACCAACCTTATCCACATCCTCCGCTTGATAATTATAACCCGCATCCTTCAGCGCCCCTTGCGCCTGCTCCTTACTCGATTGATACAACCAATCCTTCTGATCCAATTCCAAAAGCGGCGTATCCACTCGAATCAAATCCTTTCGCCCCGCAATCAACTCCTCCTTATCCACCGCTTTCTGCAATGCCAAACGCACCTTTTGCTGATCCTTCAAAAGCGGACTATCCATATTAAAATACACCGCCAAATACTGCGGCAATTCATAAGGAATCAACTCAAACCTCTCATTCTGCTCAAAAAAATCAAAATACTCGCCCGTCACTTTCACCACCGCATTCACCGAATTCACATCTTCCACCAACTTCTCGATCGAAGGAAAAGCCACAAAACGAATAAACTCAATCTCCGACGGCTTCTCATAATAATAAGGATTGCGCTCCAAAGTAATCTGCATCCGCCCCGAAGAAAAAGACGAAACCGGATCATTCACCATATAAGGCCCGGAACCAACCGGCTGCTTATTAAAATCCGCCTCCAAAATCCGATCTGGCTCCACTTCACCCAAAATATGCTCCGGCAAAATCCCCGTCGTCAAATTACTAATAAAAAAGATATTCGGCCGCGGCAAAATAAACTTAATCGTCATCTCATCAATCAGCTGAATATCCACACCCTCAAAATTCGTCCGCAAAACCTCATTCTGAAAAGCCGGATTTTGCACCACCGCCGCAAAAGTAAAATAAACATCATCCGCCGTCAAAAAATCACCATCATGAAAGCGAATCCCCTCTCGAATCTTAAAAGAATACTCCTTTTTATCACCACTAATCGTCAAAGTCCCCACATCATCCACAATCGCCTTATTCACCGGATCATACTTCATCAAACCGGAAAAAATCAGCCGCGACACTTCGCGATCAGCCTCATTATAATCCGTAAAAAGCGGATTCAAATTCTGAATCCCATTCTTAGCCACAATCCCTTCCGTATAAATTTCATCACTCCCAAAGCCAAAAAGACCATAAGGAAACAACATCATCTTCACCACCATCAATAACAAAATCACAATCGCGAAGGCCGACAGAACCTTATCGCGATAAGTATACGCTCTAAAAACCGTCCAAAATAATTTCATCGTCTAAACGAAAAGGAAAGCCAAAGAATTCACCGCAAACAAAATTGCCAAGACAATTGTAGCCTGAGATAAAACCTTATCCGCACCTCTTTTAGAAGCTTGAAAACTACCACTGCCACCAAAAGTCGCTGAAAGACCTCCAGTTCTATTTTGCGCCAAAATCGCCAAAGTCAACAAAACGGAAATAATAATTTGTGCGTAGCTGATAATAACTTGAAACATTTTTAATCGATTAAACTAATAACAAGATTGATCACGCCTAAAATTAAGGCAGCTACAAAATAGCTCGAGAAGCTCGAAAAGTCCACCGAAACATCGGAAAAAGCCATCACCTCAAGAAAATAACTCAAAAACCACAACAAACCACCATTAATCAATAAAGTAAAAACCGAACCACCAAAAGGAATCGGAAAAGGAATCATCTTCAAAACCGGCTTCACAAAAGCATTCAAAATCCCCAAAACCACACCACCCAAAACAAAAAACTGCACCCCACCACTAAAAGTCACCCCATCAACATAACGCGTCAAAACATACAGCGCAAAGGCATTAATCAAAACTCCAAAAAATGCCTTCACAAGAATCCCCATAACTTTTAACTTTTAACTTTTCTAACCCCAACTTCTCCTCCTTCCACCTCCACCTTCGCATCGGCATCCGCCAATTCCCCCACAATCTCATCGGCCAAAGTCTCCATTTTAATATACTCTCCAAACTTTCGCACCACCTCATCAAAGCCCGCAATCATCACCACAATCCGCTGATCCACTTGATAATCCGCCTCTTTCCGCAAATCCTGAATATAACGCACCAAATCACGCGCCTGCCCTTCCAATAAAAGCTCCGCAGTCAATTCCGTATCCAAAATCACCACCACTCCCCCATCACTTTCCGCCGAAACCCCATCTTTCCCCACAAAACCAACCTCAATTTCCTCACCTTCCAACACAAAATCCAAAACGCGCACCTTTCCATCTTCATAAACAAAATTTCCTTCACGCAAAGCCCCAATAATTTTTTGCACATCGCCGCCATACTTCGGCCCCAAAATCGGCGCATTCGCCTTGACCACAACAGAAACTAAACCAGCACTATCACTCAAAACCTCCATTTCCTTCACATTCAATTCCTCCAAAATCACTTCACGCTCCCGCAACAAAACCTCACCCGAAACACCTTCCGGCAACGCCACGGAAACTTTCGCCAAAGGCTGACGCACTTTCAATTTCAAACGCGCCCGCAAACTATGACCCAAATTCACCACCTTGCGCACCAAAGCCATTTCCTCATTCAACACATCATCAATCCGCGCCTGATCCACCGTCGGCCAATCCGACAAATGCACCGACTCTTTTCCAGTCAAATTAGTATAAATCTCCTCGGCAATAAACGGCGTGAACGGCGCCAAAATCTGCGAAAATCGCACCAAACAATAATAAAGCGTATTATAAGCCGCATTCTTATCCTCATCACTATCAGACTTCCAGAAACGCCTTCGACTACGACGAATATACCAATTCGTCAAACTCTCAATAAAATCCACAATCGGCGTCGTCGCGCGTTGCAAATCATAACGATCCATCTCCTCCGTCAACTCCGCCAAAAGCTTCTCCAATTCCGACACCACCCAACGATCCAATTTATTTTCCGAAACTAACTCATCGCTCGGCACAAAACCATCAATCGTCGCATAAGTCACAAAAAACAAATAAGAATTCCACAAAGGCAACAAAATCTTCCGCACAACTTCATTCACACCTTTCTCCGAAAAGCGCAACGGCTCAGCCTTTACCACCGGCGAATTCATTAAATAAAAACGCAAAGCATCCGCGCCATAATTGTCAAAAACCTCCTGCGGATCCGGATAATTCTTTAACTTCTTACTCATTTTCTTCCCATCCTCTGCCAACACCAAACCATTCACAATCACATTCTTAAACGGACTCTTCCCAAACAAACCACAACCCAAAACCATCAAAGTATAAAACCAACCACGCGTTTGATCCAAACCTTCCGCAATAAATTCCGCCGGAAAATTCGCCTCAAACTTTTCCTTATTCTCAAACGGATAATGTTGCTGCGCATAAGGCATCGCGCCCGATTCAAACCAACAATCCAAAACCTCCGGAATCCGGCGATAAACCTCACCATCAACCTCAAACTCAATCTTATCCACAAAATGCTTATGCAAATCCACCACCTTTTCGCCCGACAATTTTTCCAATTCTTCAATCGACCCAATACAAACCATTTTCCCACTTTTCTCACCCACCCAAACCGGCAACGGCGCACCCCAATAACGATTCCGCGAAATACACCAGTCGCGCGCATTCGCTAACCACTGATGAAAACGCCCTTCACCCACATGCCCCGGCGTCCAATGCACTTTCGCATTCTCCTCAAGCATCTTCTCCTTCACCATATCAATATTCACAAACCACGCATCCGTCGCATAATTCAACAAAGCCGTATCACAACGCCAACAATGCGGATAACTATGCGCATATTTCTCCGTCCGCCACACTCGCCCCGACGCCGTCATATCCGCAATCAATTTCACCTCCATTTCCTTCACCGTCAAACCCGCATACTCCTTTGCCAAAGCATTAAACTTCCCATCCATATCCACATCCATCACAATCGGCAAACCATTTTTATTTGCCGCCTCCATATCAATTTCACCATAACCACCATTGATCGTTACCAAACCCGTTCCCTCAGTCACTTCCACATAATCGCCCGCAAAAACTTTATAAACATTTTTATTCTCCGCCACTTCTGGCACTTCACGCAAATAACCCAAAATCGGCACATACTCTCTTCCCACCAACTCACTTCCCTTCATTTCCGCCACCACCTCATAATCCTCCACTCCCTTTAACACAAAATCCATTCGCTCCTTCGCAAAAATCACAAACTCCTCCCCAACCCTAACCTTCACATAATCAAAATCCGGCCCAATCGAAAGCCCCATCGTCGAAAGCGTACTCCAAGGCGTTGTCGTCCAAGCCAAAAGCGCCGTATTTTCCTCACCAACCAAAGGAAACTTCCAAATCACCGAATTATCTTTCACCTCCTTATACCCAAGCGTCACCTCAAAATTCGACAATGGCGTCGTACACCGCGGACACACATGCATCGACTTCTTGCCTTGATAAATCAAACCCTTCTCCCACAATTGCTGAAAAATCCACCAAATCGTCTCCATATAACTCGGATCCATCGTCTTATAATCATTCGCAAAATCCACCCAACGCCCCATCCGCGAAACCGTTTTTTCCCATTCATTCGTGTATTTCAACACTGAATCCCGACACGCCTCACAAAACTTATCCACCCCAAATTTATCTTCAATATCCTGCCGCGTCTTCAAATCCAACTCTTGCTCAATCAAATTTTCAATCGGCAAACCATGACAATCCCACCCAAAAACCCGCTCCACGCGATGCCCGCGCATTGTTTGATATCGCGGCACCACATCCTTCATCGTCCCCGCCAAAATGTGACCATAATGCGGCAAACCCGTCGCAAAAGGCGGACCATCATAAAAAGTATAAGCCTTCTCCACCGGCCTATTCTCCACCGACTTCTCAAAAGTCCGATTATCCTTCCAAACCTTAATCCACTTTTCCTCCATCTGCGGAAAACTCTCCTTCGGATTGACTTTTTTAAACATAGTTGTATAGTTCTCGGCCAGTAAATTCAG
>CAZVOZ010000015.1:7533-12160 GCA_964629065.1 uncultured Candidatus Peribacteria bacterium | reverse complement strand
TTAACTTTTAACTTTATCTATTGAACAGCTGACTAAGCACTCCACTAAACTGTTGATTCTTTCGGTTATAATTATAAACCGTTACACGATGTTCACCTTTCTCAAGCTCATCTGGTACATCAACTTCAAAGTAACCTTGACCAGCATCAGCAATTACCACCGAATT
Source organism: uncultured Candidatus Peribacteria bacterium (assembly GCA_964629065.1). GTDB lineage: Bacteria > Patescibacteriota > Gracilibacteria > UBA1369 > LOWO2-01-FULL-3 > CAYORB01. Next base: position 11,994 of record CAZVOZ010000015.1, on the reverse strand, counting down.
CAACACCACACTTTCCCAAGTCACAAACACCATTGAACCAGGCTCAGTATTACCACGCACAAACCGATCATCCTCACCAACAACTTCTGCCGCTTGAGCTTCAAAGCCCATCGCCATCATCACACTTGCAAAGAACTTGTCGTTCTTTTCGACAACTTCGGCAGGTTGCTCACCAAGCATCTCAATTTCTTGCACTTTTTCATCCAAAGCCGGATCAACCTTCACACGCACCACATCACGCTGACCAAAAGCCCCTTGAACAACAACATAATAATCACCTCCACTAGGGAAATTCACTTCCACAGCGGCTTTCCCACCCTTATCGATCTCACCTTCGGCCACTAAAGTTTCCTCCAAAGTATCACGATTAATCACAACTACTTGATAATTATCCCCAGGATCATCACCAGCCACCCAAACCATTGATTTTTGACCAACCGTCGCACCATAACCCGGCAAATTACCAATCACCAACGGCTTATCTTCACGACCAGGCAGTGGGTCTTCATACAAATCAACCTTGCCGCTAAAGATATCGCTCGCGAAATCCTCACCAATATCTTCTTCCAAAATCACTCCCAAAACATCCGCCACTTTATCCTGATTCAAATCGGTAAACGAAGTTACCACAATCACATTATCACGCGCCGCATTAGCTCTTGCTTGCAAACGCACCGCGTCACGATAATTTGGCTCAAAAATCACACGCGTATCCGCATCCACAACCTTTTCTTCACCATTCACACCACGCACAACAACTTCTTTATCTGGCTCAACTTCCAACACCTCTTCTAACTTTTCTGTCAAAACTTCTTGCAAACCATTACTCAAATCCTCTGTCTGAATCTCATTCAATTGACCATCCACCGCTTCATCCAAGAAAGATTCTACCTTTTCACGCACCGTTTGCGTTTCCAGAATTTGCCCCTCAAACTCCCGAATCACTTCATCACGATTAGCCGTAAAAGTTCTTGTCGGCTCTTCCGCACGATCACGGAAAACAGAAGGCCTTTCCGCTTCCTCTCTAGATTCACCTTCAGCAACAACACCCTCTGCTTCTTCGGCTTCAGCAATTTGTTCTTCAGTCGCACGACCTTCAACCTCTTCGGCTGTTTGAGCAGTTTCGCGCACTTCTTCCACAACCTCTTCCACAACTTCTTCTGTCGTTTCTTCAACCACTTCTTCCTCAGTAACCGTTGTTTCTTCAGTCACATCAGTTGATTCTGTCGTTGTAGTGGTAGTTGTAGTCGTATCGGACGTAACTGGACTACTCGACAAACTTGGTTCATTATAATTCCCACTACCCTCCGCCCCTTCACCACCTGGTGCATAAGCGTCCAAAGTAGAAGCCGTATACCTTTCCCAATAATTCGCCGTCGTAGCCGCAACATCAGTCCAAGTATTATCCGTCGTAATAGTGGCATTATTCGTCGGCGTCACATTTCGAATATATACCCCCACAGCACTATTATTATTGATCGTATTTTTTGAACCTTCAGAACCAACAATCAAACCAGTCACAGAACCAGCACTCGAAATCACTCGCACCGAATTATCCGTATTCGCAATTGCCGTTGTTCCATCAGCACCAACACCAATCTTATTCGCCATCAATGACAAAGACCCCGCAGTCGTATGCACACCATAGCCAGTATTCCCAGAAATCACATTTCCTTGATTCGCAGCCGTTCCACCAATCGTCACCGCACCATCAGCAGTTTTCAAACCACTACCACCATTTGTCACAGCCGCACCACCAGCCCAATTCGTCCCAACATGATTATTATAAAAAGTTGCCGTCGCACCAGTATTCATATCCAAAATATCCACACCTTCACCAGCATTACCAGAAATCACATTTCGTTTTGAGGAAGCAGTCGACAAACCAACACCACCAACAGTCAAAGTAGTCATCGCCGCCGAATCAATTTCCACACCATCACTTGTACCATCGCGCCCATTACCAGCATCAATTGTAAAACTTCCACTTCCACGAGCCAAACCAATCGCATTTCCGAGAATCGAAGCCGAACTAACGCTTGCCCCAAGCTTCACACCTTCTTCCGTATTATTTGAAATCACATTACCGGCACCAAAAGCACCGTCTCCACCAGTTCCAAAACTATTATCTCCCCCAATCGTCACCGCACCATAAACGATATCCAAACCACTCCCACTATTTGTACAATTACCCATATCGCCAGTGTCCATTGTCGGACCAGAAGGATCGCCACAAAGCCCAATCACATTACCCATCACCGAAACTGTCGCGCTTGAAGAAGCCAATTGTTGCACATAAACACCATCGCCAAAAGACGAAGAAATCACATTACCCTGACCAGTAGTTGAACCACCAATCGTCAAAGCCGTCATCACCGAAGAATTCACATGAATACCATGCCCACCATTTGAGGCAGTCGCCGATGAAGCATTGTTCCCAATCCTATTTCCACGAATCGTCGCTGCAACACCACCAGTCAAACGAATCGCATCACTTGAAGAATTCAAAATCGCATTATCCGAAACCGTCACAGTATTACCATCACCAATCAAAATCCCCACACCAGTATTACCCATATTCGTCGTGTCATTCTGACCAACACCAATTGAATTATTTTGAACCGTCACATTAGCTGGCGTCGCACCTGCATCAACAATATGAATCGCATTAGCATCATTCGCCGCAATCCTATTCATCAAAGCCGCACTTGAACCACCAATCGTCACATCCGTCAAACTAGAACTAGCCGAATCAACATAAACACCAGCACCATCATTTCCACCATCAACAATATACTTATTAGAACTTTGGTCGTAATCTTCGACAACACCAATGTAGTTACCCGCAATTGTTGCTGTCTTCACACCATCACCAATCTCAACACCATGACTCGTATGGCCAGCGATTTCATTCCCATTATCTGAAGAACCATTTGCTCCACCAATCGTCACATCTGCCGTACCAGTAATCAAATCAATCACAATCCCCTTCATATAACCACTCGAACCATTATTACCCACTACTACTTGATCAGAAAATGGGAAAGTTTCATTTTCCACCCCAATCGAATTATTCTTAATCGCAATCGTCGAATTACTGGCCGTGCCTTGAACACGCACCCCACCACCATTCTCCAAAATACGATTAATTGCATCACTATCAGGATCACCGATCGTCAAAGAAGTCAAAGCTGAAGCATTCACCTCAACACCACCCAAAGTATTCCCAAAATTTGTAAAATTCTGACCACCCTGAGCATTTGAACCAATAAAATTCCCATGAATCGTTGCCGATGTCGCAGAAGCACCATTCAAATAAATACCATAACCATTATTAGCCACCACTAGATTCCCTTCCGAATTATCGTCCGTAGAATCAAGATTCGAACCAATCACAATAGTACCACAGTCCACCTCAATCCCATCGCCAGCATTACCATAATCCGATGTACCACTCGAACTATCACTACCAATATAATTGTTATACATGACCAAATTGGCACAATCTTCGATATGCACACCATCTCCACCACTATTTGAAATAGTATTGCGTCCTGACCAGCTAGCAGTTCCCAAATTAATATTCATACTATTTTGAGTACTCGCTAAACCATTAATCCCACTTCCCCCATTACCTGAAGAAGATGTTGAACCTATCCCATTCCCATAAATATTCAAAGTACCACTCTTTGAACCACTAGAACCAATCCTAATCCCATCACCATCATTATATTTAATGTTACTTCCATTGATCGTATTCGTACCACTAATGGCACCATCAATCACAATACCATGAGAAGTATTACCCAAATCAGAAAAACTTCCACCTACAGTACTACTGGAAAAGGTAAAATCACTCGCTCCATCAAAAACCACACCACTACCACCATTACCACCAGAAGTCACACTGGTCATACTCGTATTTGTACCATAAATCTCGAAACCATTACCATTCACACCATCGAGAGAAAGCCCTGAAGTCACACCAACCGACACAGCACTAATTAAAGTTCCATCAGCACCAGTCCCAACAACCACACCTTCATCAAAACCACCAACAATATATAGATTCTTTAATTGAACATTATCACCAGCAATATTAAAAGCATCAACACCACTCGTACCACCATCCAAAGTTAAAGAACTCAAACCATTAATTTCCAAATTATTCGTCGCCACATTATAGGCACCCCCAGTATTAGTAATCGTAAACAAATTTGCCAGCGTCACCGTGTCCCCCGAAGTCGCCTTAGACAACGCATCCCTAAAAGTACAATTCGCATCCTCGATAGCATCATCCGCCACACAAGTATTCGGATCATTATCAGCATTAGTATCGACATACCAAGTCGCAGCTAACGACTGATTTGTGATAATCATAAAAAGTGCCAACAGAGCCAAAATTCTTTTAGAGGTATGCATGGGTTTGGTTTTTATTTTTAAAATTTTCCAAACATTATA
>CAZVOZ010000015.1:0-7433 GCA_964629065.1 uncultured Candidatus Peribacteria bacterium | reverse complement strand
TAATCTCTAATTTCTAATCTCTACATCATCCCCCCCATCCCTCCACCCATCGGCGCCTCCTTTTCTTCAGTCGGAATATCCGCAATCGCGCACTCCATCGTCAAGAAAATCGCCGCCACGCTCGCCGCATTCTGCAAAGCCGACATCACCACTTTCGCCGGATCAATAATCCCCGCCTTCATCATATCCACATACTCATTTTTCGCGGCATCATAACCAAAACCTGCCTCGGAATTCAAAACCTTATCCACCACCACCGCACCTTCTTGACCAGCATTAATTGCAATCTGCATCAATGGCGCCGACAAAACATTCTTCACAATATTAATCCCTGTCGTTTCATCAGCATCCTCACCAGTCACACCTTCCAAAACCTTCATCGCTCTAAGCAAAGCGACACCACCACCAGGAACAATCCCCTCTTCCACCGCCGCACGCGTCGCATTCAAAGCATCCTCGATCCGCAACTTCTTATCCTTCAATTCCACTTCCGTCGCCGCACCAACACGCAGAACCCCAACACCACCAGCCAATTTACCCAACCTCTCCTTCAACTTATCGCGATCAAAATCACTATCACTTCTCTCAATCAAAACCTTCAACTCACTCACGCGCGCATCAATCGCGCCTTTATCACCTTTCCCATCAATAATTGTCGTGTGATCCTTGTCCGCGACAACTCTTCGCGCCTCACCCAAATGCTCCAACTCCGCATTCTCTAATTTCAAACCAAGATCACTTGTAATCACCGTTCCACCAGTCAAAATCGCAATATCTTTCAACATATCCTTGCGACGATCACCAAAACCAGGCGCCTTCACCGCCAAAACACTAAACGCCCCGCGCAACTTATTCAAAACCAAAGTCGCCAAAGCCTCACCATCAATATCTTCCGCAATAATCACCAACTCCTTCCTTCCGCTTTGCGCCACCTTTTCCAACAAAGGCAAAACTTCTTGCACCGAACTAATCTTCTTGTCGGTAATCAAAATCTTCGCATCATCATAAACCGCTTCCATTCGCGTCGGATCAGTCACCAAATAAGCCGAAACATAACCATTATCAAACTGCATCCCTTCAACAACCTCTTTCTCCAACCCCATCGCTTGCGACTCTTCCACTTGAATCACACCATCTTTTCCAACCACCTCCATAATATCGGCAATCAACTCACCAACTTCCGGATTTTGCGCCGAAATCGAAGCCACTTGTGCCACCAATTCGCGACTATCACCAATCTGCACTGCCGATTCCGTAATCGCTCCCGCCACCAATTTCACCGCTTTATCAATCCCAATCTTCAAATGCATCGGATTCGCCCCCGCCGTCAAATTCCGCAAACCTTCTTTAATAATAGCCTCCGCCAACAAAGTCGCCGTCGTCGTCCCATCGCCCGCCACATCATTCGTCTTCGTTGAAACTTGCTTCACCATTTGCGCGCCCATATTTTCATACGGATCAGGCAACTCAATCTCCTTCGCAATTGTCACCCCATCATTCGTCACCAAAGGCCCACCATACTTCTTATCCAAAACGACATTTCGCCCTTTCGGACCAAGAGTCACTTTTACCGCCGCTGCGAGTTTTGAAACACCTGCCAACAAACTTTGTCGCGCTTCATCCCCAAATTGCATTTGCTTAGACATGATAATAAAGAGTTAAAAGTTAAATAATTACCGCATAAACATCTGAATTGCTCAAAATATACACCTCCTTCCCTTCAACCTTCACTTCCGTCGGACCATATTTCGAAAACAAAACCGTATCCCCTTCCTTTACATCCATCGCCATCCGCTGACCACTTTCCATCATCTTCCCCGGCCCAACTGCCAGCACCGTTCCGCGCATCGGTTTCTCCTTCGAAGCCGTCTCCGGAATAATAATCCCACTACTCGAAGTCACCGTTTCTTCAATCGGCTCGACCACAATATTATCGCCTGTCGGCATAATCTTCGTCATATATATAAGGTTAAATGATATAAATTAGCACCCCAGATTATAGAGTGCTAAATTCTTCCGTCAAGATTTTTTCCAAAACTTATTTAGCAAAGTCTTCCGCGCGCACCTCTCGAATCATATGCACTTTCACTGGACCTGGATGCTGCAAATCATGCTCAATCTTCCGCACAATTTGTCGCGCCAACTTAATCGCCGCAAAATCATCCACCTTCTTCGGATCAACGAAAATTCGCACTTCCGTCCCCGCTTGAATTGCAAACGATTTATCCACACCATCAAAACTCTGACAAATATTCTCCAACTCACTCAAACGACGAATATAATTATCCAAATTATCCTTCATCGCACCTGGTCGCGCCGCGGAAATCAAACTCGCCACCTTCACAATTTGCGCCTCCAAAGTCTCCGCTTCGACACCATCTTGCTTCGCTTCAATTGCATGAATCACTTCCTTAGACAAACCAAATTTCCGCGCAATATCACCACCGATTTTCGCATGATGCCCAGGAACTTCGTGATCTACCGCCTTCCCGATATTATAAAGCAATCCCGCTCTTCGACACACACCTTCATCAGCACCCAATTCCGCCGCCAAAGTCCCTGCCAAGAAAGAAACCTCCATCGACTGCTTCAAAGCATTTTGACCATTGGTCACACGGAACTTCAAGCGTCCCAAAATCTTCAGCAAATTTGGATGAAAGCCCGTAATTCCCGTTTCCAAAACCGCTTTCTCACCCAATTCCTTTATCATCACATTCACCTCTTCCTTCGCCTTTTCTACCACTTCCTCAATTCGCGCCGGATGAATTCGCCCATCCTCAATCAATCGTTCCAAAGAAACCTTCGCCACATAGCGACGCACCAAATCAAAACCAGAAAGTACAATCGACCCTGGAGTATCATCAATAATCACATCCACGCCCGTAATTTGCTCAAAAGTATTGATATTACGCCCTTCTCGTCCAATAATCCGCCCCTTCATTTCATCACTCGGCAAACTCACCAAAGTCGCTGTCGACTCCGCCGTCGTTTCCGAAGCATAGCGCATAATCGCTTCCGCCAAAATCCATTTCGCCTTCGTATCCGCCTCTGCTTGCATATTCGCCTCAGCTTTCTTAATTTGCAAAGCAAAGTCTTCTCGATATTCATCTTCCACCTTTGCCAACAACATTTCGCGCGCCTCAGGTTTTGACAAAGCCGCAACCCGCTCCAATTCTTGAGCCTGCAATTTATGAACACCCTCAACCTCCTCACGCAACTGACGCAAAGCCGTCATCTCTTGATCCAAATTCACACGCGTCTTTTCAACTTCCTCAGTCTTTTGATCTAAAAAACCTTCCTTTTTCATCAACCTTTCCTCTATCTCATTCAAACGCACCTGATTTTTTTGCTCTTCACGCTTAATTTCATCTTGCAACTTCAAGGCTTCATTTTTAGCCTCATATACCGTGTCTCTGGCTTTGTTCTTAGCATCTTCTAGAAGCTTTTCAGATTTCAGAGCCAAATCTTGATTTTTCGATTCGACCTCCTTTTTCCGATATTGATAGCCTCCAGCAACACCTCCAACCAAACCAAGGACTGCTAACAGAATTGACAGCAACATAATCCTAATGGTTATGCTAGCTCCTAGAACAAAATCCGAATACCCTACTTGCTATTAAATTGACATTCTTTACCTCGCTCAATTTCTTCGAATAATGCCTAAAAACCAGACAGTTAATACAAATTTCAAGGCTCACTCTACCCCAATAATTTTAAAAATCAAAGCTCAAAAATTTTAGAAAAATTTTAAGTCGACATGCTTTAATAAAAGCATGAAAAAAATACTCATCATCTCAATTTGCCTCTTTCTTATAAGCAAATCCGCTTTCGGAGCCAGCCTCTTGATAAATGAAATTCACCCCAATCCAAATGGCGCCGATAAAGACCGTGAATGGATCGAAATCATCAACCTTGGCTCTACAAACCTCAACCTCGAAAACCACCAAGCCCTTCTGAACAACAAAACAATTTACACTTTTGAAAACACGATTTTACCACCAAACACCCCACTAGCGATCACCACGCCCCCTCTCAAAAATTCTGGCGGCCATATTGTCCTTAAAAATGACCAAAACCAAACCATTGACCAAATTACCTACTCAAAAGCCCCCAGCGGACAAAGCTTCGCGCGCATCGAAAATCGATTTATTTGGACAAAACCTAGCCGCAACCAACAAAACCCCAAAGCCCAAATCCACCAAGGCTTCCTGACAGAATTAATCGAAAAAATCAAAATCCCTGAAACAAAAAACCCCTTAATCCTGAAACTGATCCACAAAGAAAAACTTCAAATCCTCACCTTTGACTCCAATCTAATCAAGGTGAGGATCTTACGTGAATAAACTACCTCTTCTCCATCGCATTTAAAATCACTTGCGCCACCTCCGCTCGACTCAACAATCTTCCCCCCTCAAAAATTTCGCTTGGTTTAATCAAACCTTCCCTATTTGCCGCTTCAGCAACGCCCAAAAACCAATCCTCCGAATTCACATCAACATAAGGCACACTCATTACTTTGGAGTTATCCTTAATCTCAAAATCGAAAGCCGTCAAAACCATCTTCAAAGCCTCTGCCTTACTCACCTCTGCATTCGGATAAAAATTCCCATCTGAATTCCCCTTAAAATATCCCGCCCCTTTACCACCACAAACATGTGCCGCAAACCAATGCTCACCCACAGTCTTCACATCACCAAAACAATTTTCCAAATTATCATAGGCCAAAAGATCAAACTTCGCCGCTTCTAAAACCATCTTCACCGCTTCCGCACGACTCACTTTTGCATCAGGATTAAATCGCCCAAAATCATCACCTTTCACCACACCCTCGTGATACAAAAACAAAACCGCTTCCCGATTCGGATGATCATCGCGCAAATCCAAAAAAGGATTATCACTATAATCAACCTTCGAAGCCACCTCTTCACCTGCCACTTCTTCACCTACCACCTCTTCCGACCCCACCTCCGAAGAACCCAAAACATTCGCCTCCATATAATCAACATAATCATTCGTTGAAGAAACGAAGGAAATTAAAGCATAACCAGAAACACCAGCAATCAAAGCGACCAAAGCTGGGAAATGCAAATCCTTAGACTTTGATTCAGAATTATTTTTTTTAGCCATAGTTTTAACGATTAAGAACTTGTTTATATTCCACTTCATAAATATGCAAAATCGACATCAACAACATCAGAACCAAAGGACCCACAATGACGCCTTTGAAACCCATTACGAAAATACCACCCAAAATCACAAAAAAAGTCAAAAGCGGATAAGTATGAGCCCGTCCACCAATCAAATAAGGCCGCAAAATATTATCAACCATCCCAATCACAAACACCCCCCAAATCGCTAAAAACAAAGCCTTACCATATGCCCCCAAAATCAACAGAACAATCACCGCTGGAATCCAAATCAAAGTCGTCCCCACAACTGGCACCAAAGAAAACAACGCCATCGCCGTACCCCAAAAAGCCGGACTAGAAATTCCCGCAAGCGTAAAACCAATTCCGCCAACTAAACCTTGACCGATCGCCGTCACAAAAACCCCCAACATAATCGCATTCACCATACTCTTCACCTTCGTAAAAACTTCATCCTCATAATTCGCCGGCAAAGGACTAAACAAACGCAACTTCTCCAAAATCTTCGGCCCATCCTTGAAAAAATAATATAAAGCAAAAATCATAAACAAAAACTTCAACAACAAATCAAACACACCTGTAAACAAATATGTTAACTGCCCAGCCAAAAAGCGACTCAAATCCTGCGCCGAACCAATAATTTTTTCCTTCAAATCCAAAGAATCAATATCGACATAAGACCCCACAAACTTCGTCGAATCCGCTGCGAAATCATAAATCACCCCACCTGGCTCCCACAATAAATACTTATCAAAAGCCCCTGACTCCAAATTATTCCTCACAGTAATATAGGCATCGCCACCTTCATTCGCAATCATCACCGAAAAGAAAAACAAAGGAACAATCGTAATTAAAACCACCAAAAAACAAGAAATCATCGAAGCCACTCGCGGCAAATTCGGCATCTTCTTCAAAACAAACAAATAAAGCGGCCGAAAAGTAATCGACAAAACCGCCGCCACAAAAATCACCGTCAAAAAGGGCGACAACACATAAAGCATCGCAACCGACGCCCCAATCAAAGCCGCAATCAAAAAATACGCCGGAAACTTCTCAATAAAAAGAGAAGTCTGGATCACATCAGCCAATTTTCGAGAGGAGGGTTTCTTCTTCACGCGCCGATTATATAACACCTAAATTAGAAAATAAAGCCCCAACGACATCAAAATAAAAGCCGCAACTTTCAGCCAAATTTCACTCTTAGAAAAACGATCCGCTGAAATTTCCGACATCATCTTAGAAAACAAATGACTAAAACCAAAAGTCAAAAGCGGCATCAAACCATACATCACCGTCGTCAAAGAAGCCTTACCCAAACTCAAAGCAAACCCCAAAACCGCATAACCAGCAAAAGCCAACAAATTTGACACCCCAAAAATAACCCAAAACCTCGCCCCAACATTATAATAGTGCGAAACGAACTTCCTTCGCCATTTACCAAAAATCAAAACCGGCAAAACAAAACACGCCGAACCCAAATAATAAAACCAAAACGCCTGCCAATAAACACCAATCCCCTGCTCGGAAAATTTAAATAACACATCCGACGACGCCCAAAAAACACAAGCCAAAAGCATAATCCAAAAAACCTTACTAAAAGCCCACACCTCATCCAATTTGTGCACCGCCGACAAAACACCACCCACCAAAATCAAACAAAAAGCTAGAGCTTGAGCCATCGTCAAAACTTCCCCCAAAGCAATGTACGCAATAAATAAAGCAAACACCGGAATCGTTTGCATTAACATCGTCACCACCGTCCCCTTTTCCACATTTAATGACCGATAATAAAGATATAAAGGCACCACCGTAAAAACCCCTGATAAAAAAGCACCCAAACTCAACCAACTCCACCCCAAAGAAATCGGCAAAAACACATACATCAACACACAAAACACCAAACGCGCCACCATCGCCCCAAAAACCAAAGCAAAATCATCACTCACAAAACGCCTCCTTAACGCACTATCGAAAGGCGTCAAAGCACTAAAGAAAATCGGCGACAAAATTGCTACTAAAAGCCACATTATGGCAATCTTACCACGCCCTTCCCCGTTATCAAAGCGGTAAAAAAGGCCACAACAATCGACCCTGCAAAAGTCAGCAAAGCAAACCACCTAGACAACCCAACAACAGTTTTTTGCCTTTCATCCCACAATTGATCCAACCTCTTATTAGAAACTTTCCTCTCTTCCGAACTATCTCGCTTAAATTCCCACATTTCCTTTTTAAATTCGCGCATTTCCTCTTTAAAAGCCTTCAAATCTTCCTTCAGGAAAGCCACAT
>CAZVOZ010000014.1:5404-12511 GCA_964629065.1 uncultured Candidatus Peribacteria bacterium | reverse complement strand
CTATTTCTTCAACACCGCCAAAAACGCCTCCTGCGGCAACTCCACCTTCCCCATCATCTTCATCCGCTTCTTCCCTTTCTTTTGCTTTTCCAAAACCTTCCGCTTCCGCGAAACATCACCACCATAAAGACCTGCCGTCACATCCTTCCGCATCGCACTAATCGTCTCACGCGCAATCACCCGCGCCCCCACCGCCGCTTGAATCGCAATCACAAACTGATGCTTTGGAATCAACTCCTTCAACTTCTTCACCAAATCATTTCCAATATAAAAAGCCTGATTCTTATGCACAATCATCGCCAACGCATCTACCTTTTCACCCGCCACCAAAATCTCCAATTTCTGCAACTCCCCCGCTCGATAATCCAAATACTCATAATTCATTGACGCATAACCACTTGTTCCACTCTTCAACAAGTCGTAGAAATCCACAACAATCGAAGCCAAAGGCAACTCATAAGTCAAAAGTACCCGCTTCTCATCCAAATATTGCACATCCTTCGAAATCCCGCGCTTCTCAGTACAAAGAGTCATCACCGCGCCAACATAATCTTTCGGCACCAAAATCTCCACCTTCACCCACGGCTCACGAATCTCCGCCACCCGCGCCAAATCCGGCAACTCCGCCGGACTAGAAATCGAAATCTCCGAGCCATCATTCATCCCAATAATATAAGACACCGACGGCGCCGTCACAATCAAATCCAACCCATACTCCCTCTCCAACCGCTCCTGTACGATTTCCATATGCAAAAGCCCCAAAAACCCGCATCTAAAGCCATGCCCCAACGCTCCGGAATTTTCCGGCTCAAATGAAAGCGCACTATCATTAATCTGCAACTTATCCAAAGCATCACGCAAAAGCCCATAATCATCAGCATCCGTCGAAAACACCCCCGCAAAAACAAACGGCCGCACCACACTATACCCCGCCAAAGCCACCGCCTTAGTCATTTCCACCTTCGAACTCCCCGCCTGCCACACCGTATCACCCACGCGCGCCTCCCTCACCGTCTTCAAACCCGTCACAATATACCCCACTTCCCCTGGCAAAAGTACCTCAGATTTCTGATAACCAGGCCGGAAATACCCCACCTCCAAAACCTCAATCTGCTTTTTCGTATTCAAAAAATAAACCTTATCCCCCTTCTTCACCGAACCCGATTCCAACCGCACATAAACCACCACCCCTTTATAAGAATCATAAACCGAATCAAAAATCAGCGCCTTCAACTCATCATCCTCCCGCGTCTCCTTTGGCGGAGGAATCATCTCAATCACGCGATGCAAAAGCTCCTCCACATTCGTCCCTTCCTTCGCCGAAACGGCAATAATATCCTCTTTTCTCACTCCCAAAGCATTCACCAACTCCTGACTTCTCAGCTCCACATCCGCCGCCGGCAAATCAATCTTATTCAATACCGGTACAATCTCCAAATCATGATCCAAAGCCATATAACAATTCGCCAAAGTCTGCGCCTCAATCCCTTGCGTCGCATCTACCACCAAAATCGCCCCTTCACAAGCCGCCAAACTGCGCGAAACCTCATAAGAAAAATCCACATGCCCCGGCGTATCAATCAAATTCAAAATATACCGCTCACCCTTATGCACAAAATCCATCCTAACCGGTTGCAACTTAATCGTAATCCCTCTTTCTTGCTCAATCTCCATCGTATCCAACATTTGCCCATGCTTCATATCCCTCTTACTCAAAGTCGAAGTCACTTCCAAAAAACGATCCGCTAAAGTCGATTTTCCATGATCAATATGGGCAATGATACAAAAATTTCTAATTTTCTGCTGATCCATAAGTAAAAATAATAAGTCAATTGCCCGCATTTTGACATAATTCCCTCCAATAAACCATACCCAAAGCCATTTATCACCCCTAAAAAATTTAAAAAAATTTCAGAACACCTTGCTAGGCTAAAATCATCACTTAACCAAATTACATGAAAAAAGCCTTACTACTTTTTGCTCTCACCGCCTGCGACAAACCGCTAGACACCGACATCTCCATCCCATGCGCCAGTACGCAAATAACAAAAGCCACACAAGATCTTTGCGAAGAATATCGCGAACTGACGATCATCGCCCTCGGCGAACTACACAAAGTCGACGGCCTCACCCACGCCGAAACCTCCGACTTCCTCGAAATCAACTGCGCTATGCCACCAGACGAAATCGCTCACACTATCGAAACTAAACTCGACCTCTCTACTGCCGAACTTTGCGTCATCCGCCCACCCATATAAAGGGCTTGGCTAAGCCTACCATTTCATGGTAAAATACTAGGAAATAAAAAACACAAATGCGTTTCAAAGTCCCTCAAAATGTTCAGCGAGAAGACACCATCATTGGTCCTCTCACCCTCAAACAAATGGGCATCCTTGGCGCCGGCGGCGGTCTAACCTATGCCGTTTTCATCACTCTTTCCAAAAGCTACTTCATCGAAATATGGCTACCTCCAGTATTCATCCTAACAATCATTACTCTCGCCGCTGCCTTCCTCAAAATCCACAGCCTCCCCTTTCACCAATTCCTAATGCACTTAATCGAATATCATTATTTGCCAAAAAAGCGCGTCTGGGTTCAAGGCTCCACTAACACACAAACTATTTTCATTGAAGAAAAACAAAAAGCCCAAACTGAAACAACAGAAAAACCACCAATCGACATCAACGAAATGGCCAAAACTCTTGATTCTAAAGATAAAAAGCAAGCCCTTCAAGCGATGATTAAACAAAACTACCAATGAACACCGTCCAAATAAACGACAAAGCAAAAAGCACCCAAACCCATCTACGCATCGGCGAAATCCGCGACAATGTATTAGTGCTAAAAAACGGCGGCCTCCGCGCGATCCTCAAGACCACGAGCATCAATTTCAATCTCAAATCTGAACAAGAACAAAACTCGATCATTCAAGGTTACCAAAACTTCCTCAACTCCCTTGAATTTCCGATTCAAATCCTCGTTCGCTCAAAAAAACTCGACATCGACGATTACATCAAATCCGTCCGTTCACTCGGCGACACCCAACAAAACAAACTCCTCCAAGAACAAACCTTCGAATACGCCGACTACATCCAAAAACTCGTCGAATTCGCCGATATCATGGCCAAAGAATTCTATGTTATCGTTCCTTACGACCCCATTCGTACTTCCAACGCCGGCCGTCTCCAAAGCTTCCTCCAACGCCTCAAGCCAAAAGACTCCGCCGCCGACATCAAAAAACGTCACCAAGAATTTGAAGAACTAAACAAAACTCTCGGCCAACGCGTCAACATTGTCGAATCAGGCCTCATCAGCTGCGGCCTCCAAATCGAACAAGCCACCACCGCCGAGATCATCAGCCTCTTCTATCAAAGCTACAACCCAATCAGTTCACGCACCGCAAAATTCAAAGACAGCGACCAAAGCACTATCCGCAAAGATGGCGAGATGCGCTTCTGAAAAATGGCATGATAAAAGCCATTATCTTGGCGGCGCCCTACTTTCCCACGGGCAAACCGCAGTAACATCAGCGAAGGAAGACTTAACTTCTGTGTTCGAGATGGGAACAGGTGTACCCCTTCCTCTAGAACCGCCAAGATAATGGCTTTTATCGATTTTTTCATCAACTACTAGTCGAAGATGGTTTTCTGCGAAAAGTAAGTTCAATTGCCTATTAGTATCACTCGACTCAACACATCGCTGTGCGTACATCTGTGACCTATCAACCCGGTAGTCTTCCGGGAGGCTATGGGGATTTCTAATCTTAGGCAGGACTTCCCACTTAGATGCTTTCAGCGGTTATTCCCCCGAACATAGCTACTCTGCAATGCCGCGGACACGACAACAGATACACTAGAGGTTCGTTCACCCCGGTCCTCTCGTACTAGGGGCAACTTCCTTCAAAAATCCTACGGTCATGGAAGATAAGGACCGAACTGTCTCACGACGTTCTGAACCCAGCTCGCGTACCCTTTTAATTGGCGAACAGCCAAACCCTTGGGACCTTCTCCAGCCCCGGGATAGGACGAGCCGACATCGAGGTGCCAAACAGATTCGTCGATATGGACTCTTGGAATCTATAAGCCTGTTATCCCCGGCGTAACTTTTATCCGTTGAGCGATAGCGCACCCACGTGCCACTATCGGATCACTATCACCTGCTTTCGCATCTGCTCGACTTGTAAGTCTTACAGTTAAGCTCTCTTTTGCGATTATACTATCAGTCTGATTTCCATCCAGACCTAGAGAACCATTGCACGCCTCCGTTACTCTTTAGGAGGCGACCGCCCCAGTCAAACTACCCACCAAACAATGTCCTCGTAACCAGATTAATGGCCCGAGTTAGGGTCTAACCATAACAAGGGTGGTATTTCAAGGTTGACTCCACCAAGGCTAGCGCCTCAGCTTCAAAGTCTCCCACCTATCCTACACAAGTTATGCCCAGAACCAATGCCAAGCTATAGTAAAGCTGCACGGGGTCTTTCCGTCTTTCCATGACTAACTGGCATTTTTACCAGTTCTGCAATTTCACCGAGTCTACTGCCGAGACAGTCTCCACATCATTACGCCATTCGTGCGGGTCGGAATTTACCCGACAAGGAATTTCGCTACCTTAGGACCGTTATAGTTACGGCCGCCGTTCACCAGGGCTTAAATTCGGAGCTTGCACCCCTCCTCTTGACCTTCTGGCACTGGGCAGGCGTCAGCCCGTATACATAGTCTTACGACTTAGCACAGACCTGTGTTTTTGGTAAACAGTTGCATGGAGTCATTAGCTGCGGCCGGACACAACAACTAATAAAAGAAATTGTGCCGGCAAGGTTTATCCCGAAGTTACACCTGCTGTTTTGCCGAGTTCCTTAGCAGTAGTTATCTCGATCACCTTGGTCTACTCGACCTATCCACCTGCGTTGGTTTTAGGTACGGAAAGATATTTTTCTCACTACCGAGGTTTTTCTAGTCAGCTGAAATCACCAGAATCATTCTGACAAGTCAGAACATTTTGCATCGTTGCTCGCAAGCTCCAAGGGATTTACCTCAAGAAGCCTAAAGCTTACAACTTGCACGCAAATTCATTAATGCGCTCTGATTATCCAACCGCGTTACCCCTGAGTTAGCGCCACTTTCAATCGGATAATCTCAAATTTCATCCCACCGAAGTGGTATGAAAATCTCAAAAATCGTTTTTCCAGTTTTGCTCGGGCGAAAAATATCTTGTACAGGAATATTAACCTGTTGTCCATCGACTACGCCTTTCGGCCTCGCCTTAGGCCCGACTAACCCCAAGCTGATTAACATTGCTTGGGAAACCTTGGATATTCGGTGTTCAGGTTTCTCGCCTGAATATCGTTACTTATGCCAACATTTTCACTTCCTGACGCTCCACCAGACTTTACAATCTGACTTCAACGCTGACAGGAACGCTCCTCTACCGCGATGCATTCAATTATGCACCACCCATAACTTCGGTTGAAACTTTGAGCCCCGCTATATTTTCGGCGCGCGATCACATAGTCCAGTGAGCTGTTACGCACTCTTTAAAGGGGTGGCTGCTTCTAAGCCAACCTCCTGGATGTATAAGCAATCGCACATCCTTTACCACTTAAGTTTCATTAGGGACCTTAGTTGATGGTCTGGGCTGTTTCCCTTTTGACTATGGCACTTAGCTGTCATAGTCTGACTCCTGTGAAATTCACAATAGTATTCGAAGTTTATCTAGGTTTGGTAGACTTATTTCGCCCCCTAGCCTAAACAGCGCTCTACCCCTATTGCTATTAACACAAGGCTAGCCCTAAAGCTATTTCGAGGAGAACCAGCTATCTCCGGGTTCGATAGGCTTTTCACCCCTACCCACAGTTCATCCGCCTCTTTTGCAGCAGAGGTCGGTTCGGTCCTCCACGCGATGTTACTCGCGCTTCAACCTGACCATGGGTAGCTCACCCGGTTTCGGGTCTAGCGCACGACACAAACGGGTTATTCACCCTCGCTTTCACTATGGCTCCGGGTAAAACTCCCTTAACCAAGCGCCGTACGGCTAACTCGTTGGCCCGTTCTACAAAAAGTACCTAGTCACCCGAGGGCTCCTAGTCTTTATAAGTATATAGTTTCAGGTACTATTTCATCCCCCTCTCGGGGTGCTTTTCACCTTTCCCTCACGGTACTTGTTCACTATAGATCTCCAAACCTGTTTAGCCTTGGAAGGTGGTCCTCCCAGATTCAAGCCAGATTACACGTGTCTGACCCTACTCAGGAACACCCTAGAATGCTATCCTATTTTAATCGACGGGGCTATCACCCTCTATGGCCGTCCTTTCCAGGCGCGTTTGACTAATAGAAATAGAATTCATGGTGGGGTCCTACAACCCCCCATCTCGTGAGATAGGGTTTGGGCTGATCCCTTTTCGCTCGCCACTACTAAGGGAATCTCGTTTGATTTATTTTCCCTGGTTACTAAGATGTTTCAGTTCGCCAGGTGTCCTCGATATGGCTATGTTTTCACCATACCGTATCCCGACATAACTCGGGATGGGTTTCCCCATTCGGAAATCTCCGGGTCAATGCCTATTAACGGCTCGCCGAAGCTTATCGCAGCTAATTACGTCCTTCATCGGAGTTTGGAGTCGAGGCATCCACTATATACTTTTAAATAACTTACTAAATATCAAGATATAAATATCGAGAAATTGCAGAAAACCAATTACTTCAACTAGTAATTGATAAAAAAATCGTTGATCGATTTACCTAGTTTTCAAAGGGCAAAAAAAAGGATTTCGGGCGCCCTTTCCAACAAGAAAGTCCCCAAATGCCTACGGATTATATTGAGGCCTATACCCAAAGTCAATAGTTTTTTCTCATCTAGAAGAACCGCCCTAAAGTGGCCTGTATTAGTGACTGAAAAGTCCCCAAAGCATACATCAAAGCCACTACAAAAATTAAAATCGCCAATAAAACGATAAAAGTATTCGTCCCCCCCATCCCCAAATATTTTTCCGCAAACCCAATATTACCAACAAACTCCTTTAAAGAGCGCCGATACTTCAACATCAAAAACGAAACAATCCCCGCCAAAATAACAATCAACACTTTCATGCATCAATTATAGCAAACC
>CAZVOZ010000014.1:0-5304 GCA_964629065.1 uncultured Candidatus Peribacteria bacterium | reverse complement strand
ATAATTCTAATTTGGTGGGCGATCCTGGACTCGAACCAGGGACCTCGTCGTTATCAGCGACGCGCTCTAACCACCTGAGCTAACCGCCCACATTTAAACTTGCCAAGAAAAGTTACTGGAAACACCCGCCTGCGTCAATTACTTTTTCAGATACATAAAAACATTCCCTTCCCGCGCCACTTCCTTCACCCCTGGCAAAGCAAATTGATTAGAAATCAACCGCGTACCAGGCTCCAAATTCGGCCAAATCTTCTCTTTAAAATCCTTCATCGCATTAATCAACAAAAAGCAGACCAAAACATCAGCCTCCTTATAATCCTGCTTCCAAAAATCCCCATAACGCATCTCACCCTTTCCACCCTTAAAAAAATGAACCACTCGCCCGGCCCAATAAGTCGCCGGCGAAAATTCATAACCCATCACATCACAACCCAGCTTTTCAATCGCCCTCATCACCCGCCCATCACCAAAACCCAACTCCACCACTCTCTCCCCCTTTTTAAATCGCCCAATTTTCAACATCCGCTCAATATCCCTCTTCCTCGTCGGCACATAAGGCGCGCCTTTAATCATCGCATAAAACGCCGGCCATAAAACCAAAATCAACCCCACAATCAAAACAGCTCCCCAAAAAACACCCAAATCAAAATTCAGCACAATCACCGTCACCAACAAAGTAATCAAAACTTCAAACATCTTTTTAGATTTAATCAGTATTCAAAGTACCACGTCTAGCATCCTCAACCACAAGAAAATTTAAATCATCACCATCAAGAGCCACCAATGCCAATGATTTCATGTGATAACAAACAACAATTAATTCACCTCCCTCCCCATATAAAACAGCTAAAATTCTAAACCTAATCGCAATAAAATCAGCTTGATCAGAATAGTCACTCAAAACAAGCATATCGCCTGAACTATAATTCCCATCCAACCCTTGCAAAAAACCCCTTTTAATTAAGTCCATAAACCCTTCCCATCTACCACGCCCTAAAGGCAAACCAAGAGTATCTCTTTGCTCTACCGGATCCTTTAAACTATCCAATCTACCCATAAGGAAGAAGATACCCCCCTCAGATCAAGATGGCAAATAATATAAATTTTGGTGGAGCTGAAGGGAGTCGAACCCTTTACCTCCGCGGTGCAAACGCGGCGCTCTAGCCAAATGAGCTACAGCCCCAAAATTCAAATTTTAAAAAAGCGAGGGACTAGTTTTCTAGTTCCCTAGCTTACTAGTTTCCTTTGTCACCTAAGATGTAATATAGATTGCTGAGCCGACCTTGGACACCAGCGACAAATGTCGCTTGATGCCCTGATCTCCTTGAAAAGGAGGTGATCCATCCGCAGGTTCTCCTACGGATACCTTGTTACGACTTCACTCCAGTCAATGGTTTCACCTTAGGACCCCCCCGGCGAACCGGGTAAAGGTACTTCGGGCGCCCCCATCTCCCATAGTGTGACGGGCGGTGAGTACAAGACCCAGGAACATATTCAACGCGCCATTGCTGATCCGCGTTTACTAGCGATTCCAACTTCATGAGGGCGAATTGCAGCCCTCAATCCGAACTTAGAGTGGTTTTGGGGATTGGCTCCGTCTTGCGACCTTGCTACCCATTGTACCACCCATTGTAGCACCTGTGCAGCCCTAGGCATAAGGGCCATGCTGATCTGACGTCATCCATACCTTCCTCCCCGTTTGGCGGGGCAGTCTTCTGTGAGAAATACAACACAGAATATGGGTTGCGCTCGTTTACGGACTTAACCGAACACCTCAAGGCACGAGCTGACGACGACCATGCAGCACCTGTCACCGAGTTCCCTAAGGCACTTCCCCATTTCTGGGGCTTTCTCGGGATGTCAAGCCTAGGTAAGGTTCCTCGCTCATTATCGAATTAAGCCAGATGCTCCACCGCTTGTGTGGGTCCCCGTCTATTCCTTTGAGTTTTAATCTTGCGACCGTACTCCCCAGGCGGGATACTTAATGCGTTAGCGTCGGCACTGACTCCGGTCGGGGAGCCAACACCTAGTATCCATCGTTTACGGCGTAGACTACGAGGGTATCTAATCCTCTTCGCTACCTACGCTTTCGTCCATGAGCGTCAGAAATTTCCCAGTACGCTGCCTTCGCTTTTGGTGTTCCTCTGTGTATCTACGGATTTTACCCCTACACACAGAATTCCGCGCACCTCTGAAATTCTCTAGTAAGTCAGTTTAAAGTACAGCTTCGAGGTTGGGCCTCGAGATTTAATACTTTACTTAACAAACCGCCTGCGGACGCTTTACGCCCAATAATTCCGGATAACGCTTGCACCCTACGTATTACCGCGGCTGCTGGCACGTAGTTAGCCGGTGCTTATTCCTGAGGTACCGTCATAATTCTTCCCTCAGAAAAGAAGTTTACAATCTTTCGACCTTCATCCTTCACGCGGTATTGCTCCATCAGGCTTTCGCCCATTGTGGAAGATTCTTTACTGCTGCCTCCCGTAGGAGTATGGGCCGTGTCTCAGTCCCATTCTGGCTGGTCATCCTCTCAGACCAGCTACCCGTCATAGCCTTGGTGAGCCGTTACCTCACCAACAAGCTGATAGGCCACAGGCGCCTCCCGAACCGAAAAATCTTTACCCTTGCGGGACTATCCGGTATTAACTCCTATTTCTAGGAGATATCCCTGAGTTCGGGGCAGCTACCAATGTGTTACTCAGCCGTCCGCCGCTCGGCTCGAAGCCTCGCTCGACTTGCATGTATTAGACATACCGCCAGCGTTAATCCTGAGCCAGGATCAAACTCTTCATAAAAAGAGAGCTTGAAAGCTCTGAAAAAACTCACATTATCCATTATCAAAAGAATATGGGTGTGAGAAATAGTTTTTGTTGTTTACAATTTCTCAGCATCTATATTACATCCTAGATGTCAAAGGACTCCTGCACGGGAAACACCCCAAATGCTTGAGCAGTCTATTTAAAATAAAAACCAAAGTCAATATGTTTTTTAGGGTATTTTCATAGCACCGAACCACAAAACCTAAATCCGCGATGTCAACCGTAACAAGCTGAATAATCAAGCCAAATCTGATATAATCCTCGCAAGAAATCTAACTAAAAAAAATGAAAGACATCACTTCCCTACTAGTCCCAACTGTCATAGAAAAAAGTCATTCTGGCGAACGCGCCTTCGATATATACTCAAGACTATTAAAGGATCGTGTCATTTTCCTCGGCACAGGCATTGACGCTCATGTTGCAAACATCATCATTGCCCAACTCCTTTTCCTCGAAAACGAAAACGACAAAAAAGACATTACAATGTACATCCAAAGTCCAGGTGGCCATGTCACAGCCGGCCTCGCGATTTACGACACAATGCAATACATCAAACCGGACGTTTCCACGGTTTGTCTCGGCCTCGCCGCTTCCATGGGCGCAGTTCTTCTCGCCGGCGGCGCAAAAGGCAAAAGATTCTGCCTGCCAAATGCTGAAGTTATGATTCACCAACCCCTCGGTGGCGCTGAAGGCCAAGCCTCCGACATCGAAATCCAAGCCCGCCATATTATCAAAACCAAAGCGCGCTTAAACAAAATGCTCGCCGACCATACCGGCCAACCCCTTTCCGTGATCGAAAAAGACACCGACCGCGACTTCTACATGTCCGCGGAAGAAGCCAAAAAATACGGATTGGTCGACAAAATCATCACACACAAAAAACCTTAGATCCTTCGCTCCGCCAATTCTATAGCATATTCTACAATCGCCTTCGCGACATTCACTCCGGAGGCGACTTCCAATGTCTTAAACCCAGGATTAGAATTAACCTCCAAAATAACCGGACCTTCCTTACTACGCATCAAATCCACACCTCCATAATGCAAATCCAAAGCTTGCACCGCGCGTATCGCGATCGAAGCCTCTTCTTCCGTAATCTTCACCGAATGACCAACTCCACCAAGCTCAATATTTGACCGGAATTCACCTTTTTGCGCCGATCTCATCATCGAAGCAACAACCTTACCATTAACAACAAAAATCCTAATATCCTTACCGCGCGAAAATTTCACAAACTGCTGCAATAAATACAAAGGCTGATCCCAAACCAACACCGACTTCAACGCCCTCATACTTTCCACGATCGTCACCCCATTACCATAAGACCCCACCGGAGCCTTCAAAATCACTGGGAACCCGCCAAGCAACTTCACTGCACGCTCCAAATCCTCCGACCGCCTAACAATCACCGTCTTCGGCATCGGAATACCATATTTAGTCAAAATCTGCCCCGTCTTCAACTTATTCTTCGCCTTCAAAATCGACTCATAACCATTCAACACCAACATCCCCGAAAGCTCCATTTGCTCAACAATCGACACATTCAAATCCACACTTTTCACCATACTCGGCCGCGCCAACATCACATCAAAATGCTGCAAAGGCTTGCCATCATAAAAAAGCCAAGGCGAACTATTATCGAAAACCATCTTAAACTTCCTCGCACGCAAAATCCGGCAAGTATGCCCAAGCTCTCGCGCCTCTTTTTGCAAAGAGATTTCCTCCTTGTGTGGCGCGTGTTTTTCGCTTTGATAAGATAAAATACCAATTTTCATTGCGACCGCAGTGTAAAGTCAATAATATAGCCCTGTCAATCTCTAAAAAACCCTATGAAAAAACTACTTTCCCTCCTCACCCTTAGTACTCTATTTTTGGCTAACTGCGGCGGTTCTGCTTCCGAAGAAGCTGCCGGCGAACAAGGCAAAACTCTCTACTCCGGCGAAGGATTTGAAATCTCCGCTCCACAAGATTGGGAAATTATCGAACAAAAAGACTTCACTGCCAATGTCCCCGCCGAAACCCAAGTCGCCTTCCGAAACAACGAAAAAAGCGAAATCTTCACCGCCAATGTCAATGTCACCAAAAACACCCTACCCGAAGAAATCTCCAGCATCGACTTCGCCAAAAGCTCAGTCGCCAAAATCAGCCAAAGCCTCCTTTCATTTGAAAAACTAAAAGAAGAAAACTATGCCTTCGCCGACGGTGAAAATGTCATCAACACCCTTTGGATCGAATTCCAAGGCAAACAATCCGCCACCTCCGATATCATCCTCTTCAAACAACTCTTTGTTGTCAAAGGAACTACCGCTTTCACCGCCACTGGCGCACTTTTGCCAAACGAAAATGAAAGCATTGTCAAACAGATCGACGAAATGTTAAACTCCCTCACGCTACGCTAAAGCAACATAGGCCCATGGTGTCAATGGTAGCACAACGGTCTCCAAAACCGCGAGTAGGGGTTCAAATCCTCTTGGGCCTGCCA
>CAZVOZ010000013.1:0-15225 GCA_964629065.1 uncultured Candidatus Peribacteria bacterium | reverse complement strand
TGATCTGTTAACTATAATCGGCTCATGTACAAATCAGCTCAATCAATGATGATGTCAATGATGATGCGCCGTGAGGCGGGGCTGATGTGTTGTGCGTAAAAGCTTTGAAACACATTTGATCCGTCTCCAAAAGAGGCGGATTTTTTTTATTTATTTAACTTTATTAAAATGTTTAAGGAGAAAAGGTTGGTGGGGAGAGGTTCTGTTCGATTGGCAGGAGTTCCTTATGGAGGAAATTTGCCTGGATTGACATCTGATGATAGGAGAAGTGTTGATGCTTTGGAAGAGCCTAAAATTGAAGCTTTGTATGAGCATCATATTACTGAATGTTTGAGGTTAGGCGTCAGTATTGTGGCAACTGATACCTTTTATTCGCGACTTTTGTTGGAAGAGTATGGAGGGAATTTGCGTTTCATAGATTTGGTTAGGAAGCACTTGAAGATTGTTTTGAAGGTTTTAAAAAAATTAGATTTCCCAAAAACTTTGATTGATATTGCAATTGGTCCGGTGGGGGATTGTTATCTTGACGATGCTCATCCCGGCGCGGCTAAAAATATGGTTGATGAGCAGATTGCTGGTATTGGGGCTATTCCTGAAGCGAGAGGTTTGATTGGTCACGGTAGATTGGGTGTTTTGTGTGAGACTGTGGCTTCTGTGGATAAATTGAAGGGAACAGTTGATGGTATTTTGAGCCGCTTTAATAAATGGCCAAAGGGTGTTGATTTTCCTCCATGTACTGTGAGTTTGTGTGTCGATAGTAAAGGTTCTTTGAGCGGAGGTGAGAATCCTTTTGAAGTTTTACATTCGATTCTTGGTCGTAAGGAAGTAAGGAAACTTTGTTTGTTGGGTAAGTTGAGTTTTGGTTTAAATTGTTCAACAATTCTTGGGATTGAGAGGTTTTATCAGCAATTGGCTGTTTGGGATGTTTTGCATGGCACGAATTATGTGAGTTTGTTTGGTTATGTGGCTCCAAATGCAGCTAGTATTGAGCCGCGGGAGGCGGAGACGCGGTGGAAGGAGGGATTGAATGTGGATAAGGATCCGACGGTGCCTGGAAGGTTGGTCGAATTGGTGAAGTTAGGTTTGGTGAGAAAGGCAGGTTTGTGTTGTGGGCATGGACGTTGTGATCACGAAAAGACAGCAGAGTTATTGTTCGATTCGCCGATTTAAGTTAATGTTTAACCATGGCTTTAGTAGAATCACAAAATTTGGAAATGGGGCGTGGGGCAGAGGATTTTTCTTTGTTGGGAGTTGATGGGAAAATTTATTCTTTGGATGATTTTGGTGAGGCGAAGGTTTTAGTGATTGTTTTTATGTGTAATCATTGTCCTTATGTTCAAGCGGTTTGGGAGAGGTTGGTGAATTTACAATCTTTGTATCGCGCTGCGGGTGTGCAATTTGTGGGGATAAATCCGAATTCGGAGAATGAGGCTTATGCGGAGGAGACTTTAGAAAAGATGAAGGAGTATGCCGATAAGTATGAAATGAATTTTCCTTATTTGGAGGATGGTGATCAGAAGGTGGCAAAGGCTTATTTAGCTGAATGTACGCCGGATATTTATGTTTATGATGACGAGCGGAAATTGGCTTATCATGGTCGTTTGGATGATAATTGGAAGGATGCTTCGGCGGTTGGTCGCGAAGATTTGGCCGAGGCAATCACGGCTTTGTTAGAGGGGGAAAGGCCAAGTCTCGAGCAAAAACCTTCGATGGGTTGTTCGATTAAGTGGTTGTGACGAGGCTTTTTTTCAATAGTGGTAAGCCAGTTTTTTCATTTTCGACAACTTCATATCCTTCTGGAATGTTGTCCATCAAACCGGATTTGTGTTCGCGGGCAAAGAAATAAATCTGTTGCTGGCGTCCACCGCGCAAAATCACTTGTCTGCCGTGCAGAAAGTAAGTTTGACCTTTCTTATTTGTATAAGATTGAGCCATAAAAGAGTAGGGTTAGGTTATTTTGTATTCGTAAAGCAAATACGGCTCATTCTAACCGCCTTTTTTATGTCAAGTCAAGTTTGGAGCGATTTTAACCTGAAAATGTTTCCCAATGGATTAATTCTTGTGGTGTTTTTCTAGGTAGGCGTGATGGTTCTTTTTTGTGATCATTTTTACCGATGGCAATCATTAGGCCGATGATGCGATCTGTAGGGATGTTGAGAGTTGCTTGGAGTTCGTGTTGGGAGAATCCCATGATGGGGCAGGTGTCGTAGCCGAGATCTTCAGAAGCGTAGATCAATGTCATTGCGGCGAGCATTGCGTTGCGGAGTGCCATTTTTTCGAGTGTTTCTGGCTTGCGATTTTTGGCGATGGAGTTTTTGTAGGCGGGTATTTCTTCTTCAGTACAATAACCATAATCGAGCCAGTCTTTTAGTAAGTGATCGACATTGCGGCCAATTTTTGTGTCGCCAAGGACGATAATGATGGCGGCGGCGTTTTTTAAGTGGGGTTGATCGAAGGCGATTTTTTGAATTTTTTCGATGTTTTTTTCGATGATGATGAATTCCCAAGGTTGAGCGTTGTAGCCTGAAGGTGTGTAAGATGTTTGGCGAATGATTTCTTTGAGATCCGCGCGAGGGATTGTTTGATTTGGCAGAAAATTGTGGCAAGCGCGGCGTTTTTCGATTAGTTCTTTAAAGTTCATTTTTTTCAATTATAGCGATGAACATTGGATCGAAATTATTGGTGGTTTGTTGAATAATGTCAATTTGTCCAAATTGCGATGTTTTTGAGTAGCCGGGGAGGGTTTTTGGGTATTCAAGAAGGGTTGCGCGGGTGTGATGCTTTTTGAGAAATTTTTCGATGACTCTTTGATTTTCTTCTTGGTTGATAGCGCATGTGGAGTAAACGAGGCGGCCGCCGGGTTTGAGGGCTAAAAATAGGCCGTTGATTAGGCTGAGTTGGCGATGATGGAGTTGTTTGATACGACCGGGGCTCCATTCTTTGAGGTGTTTTGGTGAGTTGTAGACATGTTTTTCACTGGAGCATGGAGCGTCGATGAGAATGCGGTCAAAATGTTCGGGGTGTTTTTTGAAAATTGTTGCGGCGTTTTGGCAGTTGGTTTGAGGTTTTGGGAGTTTGAGTTCTTGGAAAACTTTTTGTAATCTTTGTAGTCGCATGGTGCTAACATCGTTGACGCTGAGTTTTGCTTTGGGCGCGATTTCTAAAATCATTGAAGCTTTGCCGCCTGGAGCGGCGCAGGCATCGAGGATTTCTTCATTGTTTTGAGGGTCGAGAGCGAGTACTGGCAATAGAGATGAGGCGTTTTGTATGTAGAAAAGGTTTTGTTCTAGGCCGGGAAGTTTTTCGCCATAAGGGATTTCTTCAGGCCAAGTGAAGGCATTTTTATAAAAGTCTAAGGTCTGGTAGGTGAGGTTTTTCCAGAGTTTTTGAATTTTTGTTTTGTTTTTTTCGTTGAAGCGAATGATTTTTTCGCTTGGTTTCTTTAAGCCTTCGATAATTTCCGGTTGATAATATTCTGCGAAAAGTTCGGGGCCGCTTTTTTTAGTCCTCTTTTTCATTCGTATTAATTGCTTGCAAAATAATTGCTTGAGTCATCGCACAGACTAGTTCTTTTTGCAGGATAAGATTTTTTAGTTCGGAAATTTTGAAAAATTTAAGTTCTTTGATGCCTTCTTCGATGTTTGGTTTTGGTTGAAATTTTTCGCTATTGATGTGTACTTTGAAAGCACTATGGCGGTAAATGTCGATGGCAGTGTTGCCGATGATAATACCCATTTCTTCGATTTTTGTGATGGCGTTTTCTTCGAGGCCGACTTCTTCTTTTAGTTCGCGCTTGGCGGCATCGATTGCTTCGCTGTCTTCTTTTTCTAGTCCGCCACGTACTGCTTCGTAGCTCCAGATGCCGAGGTTGTCAGCGGCGGGGAAGATCGGGAAAGTGTTTTTGGTGCTGAAATTTAGAGGAGTGTGTCGCCAAACTTTGATTAGACCGATTTCGTTTTTTTCATTGATGATGATGGAGACAGTACTGTCTGCAAAATGAACGACGGGTTGTTTGTATGAAAATTGACCTTCGATTTCACCTTGGTAGACTGTGACAACGGGATTTTCGCGTTGGAGTTTTTTGTCGACGCCGATGAGATGAGAACGACCAGAAAGTTTGTGTGCTTTCATGACGCGTTCGCGACGGTTTAAGCGACTGACTGATGGTGCATCTTTTGGTAGGCGGGAGAATTTGTAATGCCAAAAATAACTGATGGCATCTTTGATATGCAGGCGAATAATGCGCTTTTTGAAAACATCTTTAATGCCGCCGCTGGAGAGACGAGTGTCGTTGTGTAGACATTCAACTTTGCCGACAATGTGTGTTTCGAAGCCTTTTTCCCATGCTTCACGGCAAATTACGACATCGGACATGAAGAGGAAGTAGTGTTCGTCGTCATGTTTTTCGATTGCTTGCATGCAAGGTTTTGAGACGACGATGAATGCGCCAGTGACCCAGTCTACTGCTTGATTTGTTCCAGGATCGCGATCCCACATGAGGTAGTTCCGCATACGATTCGGGCAGCGTTTTCTTAAGAAGGGAATGCGTTTGATAATTAGGTCGAGGACGCGAGGGAAGGTGCGATAGTTGTCTTGGACTGATCCGTCGCGATAGCGTAGTTGTGGTGAAACGATGCCAACTTTTGGGTGGGCTTTCATGTATTCCAAAAGTTTTTTGATCGTATCTTTTTTGACGACGATGTCTGGGTTGATGAAGGCGTAATAATTTGCCTCGCCAGCTTTTTCGTAGCCAAAATTGTTGCCTGCGGGGAACCCATTGTTGGGGGTTTCGTAGAATTCAATTTCTAAATTTTGATAATTTTCTTTGGGGATTTTTTCGTTTGCTTGTTTGCCACCATTGTCGACGATGATGATTTTGGTGTTGGGTGGTAATTCCGATTCTTGCAAAGCTTTGAGGTTTGCGCTGACATGTTCGGGTGTGTTGTGTTGGAGGATTACGATTGATAGTTCGCGCATTTGAAATTTGTTAGATGAACCATTTTTCCATTTTTTCCGTCAAAATTCTTTGAGGCATGGTGGCTTTTTTGATGAGTAGGTTTGGTTTTAGTTGTTGGAATTTTTTGTATTGTTTGAGGATTTGGCGATCAAAAATCAAAAGATATGCGAAGTATTTAGCGAGGAAGAATGCCGTTTTTAGTTTTGTAAGAAAGGAATAGTGAGGAGAAAAATTTTTATAGAGAAACTGAAGGTGGTTGAGGAAAGAATGTTCTTTTATGTATGTGCCCCGAGATTTGCGAGCTTTGATGTTTGCAATGATGCCGCCAGGGTCAGCGGCTGTGCGGTCGTGCCAAACTAGGGCAGTTGGTTCATAGAATACTTTGTAGCCAGCCCAGCGTAAGCGATACATCATGTCGATGTCTTCCTTGTACATGAAAAAATTTTTGTCGAAATATTCGCCAGGGTTGTGTTTAGTGTCTTGTAATGCGCTAATGCTAAAGAAAGGCGCGGCTCCAGATGCGCCCCAAATTTCTTCGGGATTGTTGTATTGGCCATGATCTTCTTCGCCGGCACCGCGTTCTAAGAAATGATGTGAGGCTTTTGCGATCATGCCAGTTGAGTCTATATAGCGATCATTTTTAAGTGTTGGTTTTTCGGGAAAACTGCTCCAAGTGAAAATTTTGGGGCTGATAGCTGCGATTTTTTCGTCCGATTCGGCGCGTTCTACAAGGTTGTTGATTAAGTTTTCGTCCGCGAACATGTCAGAATTGAAAGCGAAATAATATTTACTTTCGTTTTTAATTGCGTGATCGATCATGTAGTTATGGGCATTTCCAAAGCCAACATTGCCGCCAGCATTAACTACTGTGATTGTGGGGAATTCAGTTTTAATCCAATTTGAAATTTCGTTTTCTGGATCGTTGTTGTTATCGCAAACGAGGATTTCGAAGTGTGAATAATTTTGTGAAAGCAAGCTTGGCAGACCATGTTTGAGATATTTTTGGTCTTTGAAACTGATGATGCCAACTGTAACTTTCGGCTTTTTCATGCGCCGTTAAGACTAGTTGTTTCTGGTTTGCTTGTAAAGGTTTTGCTGGTGATTTTTTTCGTGTAGATTGTTGTGGATTAATAAAAATTTTTATGACGAAGAAATATACAGCTTTAACTTTCTTGTTTGTTGGTTTGGTGGCGATAGTTTCGGTAGTGTTTTATGCTTTGAATTTGGATGATGAATTAGAATTGAGTGAGCCGGTGTTGTCTTTTTTGTCTTTAACAAGGCAGGATATGCGTGATGGTTATGCCGAGTTAGGTTTGGATTTTGCGGAGACGGTGACTTATGAAGATTTTCAAGCGAGCCTTTTGGCGAATGATTTTGAAAAATTTGTTCGTTATGAGTTGATTAGTTTAAAGACTGGTGAGGATTTTGGTCGACCAAATGAAGCTCATGTGGTAGCGGAATTGTATGGCGAAGATATCGCAAAAAAACGCATGGAATTTTTGCTTGTGAAGGTCGGTGAAAACTGGGAGGTTGCCGCTTTCGGATTTACTGAGTAATTATTTGCGCTTTCGATCTTGTTCTTTCAGGAATCTTTTGCGGAGACGAATTTGTGTAGGTGTGATTTCAACATATTCATCATCTTTGATGTACTCGATTGCTTTTTCCAAAGTCATTTCGATAATGGTTGTGAGAGTGAGTGCTTCGTCAGAACCGGAGGCGCGGACATTTGTGAGCTTCTTGTTTTTTAGTGGATTGACGACGAGGTCGGTGCCTTGATTGTGTTCGCCGATGATCATTCCTTCGTAAACTTCAACGGCTGCACCGATGAAAAGAGGGCCGCGCTCTTGAAGTTTCCAAAGTGAGTAAGCCATTGTTGGACCGGTTTCGCCGGAAATCATTGAGCCGACGCTGCGCTTGTCGATTGGTCCCATGAATTCTGCAAAGTGATCAAAAGAGTGATAAAGTGTTCCTTCGCCGCGTGTTAGAAGGAGGAAAATTGAACGGAATCCGAGGAGTCCACGAGTTGGTACTAAAAATTCTAGCAATGTGTTTCCATTTTCTGATTTCATGTTTTGCATAATCCCTTTGCGTTTTCCGAGTGCTTCGATTACACCGCCAGCCATGTTGTCAGGCACATTCACAACAGCGTATTCCACGGGTTCGTGTTTTTTGCCGTTGATTTCTTGCATGATTACTTCGGGCTGAGAGATTTGCATTTCAAAACCTTCGCGGCGCATCGTTTCAATCAAAACGGCGATGTGCATTTCGCCACGGCCATATACTTTGATGTTGTCAGTGCCGGAAGCGAGTTCAATTTTGAGGCCGACATTTGTTTCGAGTTCTTTTTCGAGGCGCGCTTTTAGGTGTCTGCTTGTGACATATTCTCCTTCACGGCCAGCGAATGGTGAATCGTTTACCATGAATTCAATGGCGAGTGCTGGTGGGTCAACTTTAATTGCTGGTAGTGGATCCGTGTTTTCATCGGTTGTAATTGTTTCGCCAACATAAATGTCGGGCATTCCGGCTAATGCAACCATGTCTCCGGCAGTTGCTTGTTCGGCTTCGACGCGATCCATTCCTTGGTAGGTGAAAATTTTACTGATTTTACCAGTGCGTTTTTGACCTTCGGAATTGATGATTGTGACGGTTTCGTTGTTTTTAAGGATACCTTCGTAGACGCGACCAACGGCGATGCGGCCAAGGAAGTTGTCGTAAGTAAGTGTGGCTGGTTGCATTTTGAAAGGCTTGTCTGTTTTAGCTTCTGCTTTTGGGACATTTTCAAGAATGAAATCTAAAAGTGGAGTGATGTCTTTTTGTTCGTCGTTGAGTTGGCGGACGGCAATCCCTTGTTTGGCGATAGCATAAATATATGGAAAATCGAGTTGATCATCGCTAGCACCAAGTGTGGCAAAGAGGTCGAATGTAAGGTCGACAACGATGTCGGGACGAGCCATTGGTTTGTCGATTTTGTTAATTACAACTAACACTTTGTGTCCAAGTTCGAGAGATTTTTTTAGAACAAATTTTGTTTGAGGCATGGGTCCTTCATAGGCGTCGACTACGAGGATTACCGCATCTACAGTACGCAAAACGCGTTCAACTTCAGAGCCGAAATCGGCATGGCCAGGAGTGTCGACGATGTTGATTTTATTTCCTTTGTATTCGATCGACGCATTTTTGGCGTAAATGGTGATGCCGCGTTCTTTTTCTTGATCATTGCTGTCCATGGCACGTTCTTCGATGCCTTTGTGTACATTGAATTTGTCCGAAGCTTTGAGAAGAGAGTCTACGAGAGTTGTTTTTCCGTGATCGACATGGGCGACAATCGCGACATTGTAAATTTCCATTTTAACTGGGTTTTAGATTAGTGCGGAGTTTACCGCTCTATTGATTTTTAGGCAATAGTAGGTATCCTCTCGAAGAATGTTGCATTATATTTTTCTTTTTTCGATTTTAGTTTTTTTTGGAGTGTTCGCTTCGGCTTTTCATGCTGTTTCGGGAAAGGCGGTGAGGAAGTTTTTGTGGATGTTTTTGTTGATTTGTTTTTTGGTGATGACGGTTACTTGGCTTGTCGCTTCGTATTTTAGTGGTAGTGGTGTTGATCAAGTTGTGTTTTATCATTTGCGTTATGGTATTCAAGGTGCTGGTCTGAGTGAGTATATGTTGATTATTTTTGTTGGAGTTTTTTTGGTTTTGTTGGCGTCTTTAATGGTTTGGTGGGTTGGGAAAAAATGGAAAAGAAGTAAGAAGATTGTTGGTCGTTTGCGGTTTTTTGTTGCGACGATTTTTTTATTGTTTGGAATTTTTTTGAGTTTGGTAAGTAATGAAATTGTTTTTGATGCTTTGGAGTATCATGGTGGTGAGAGAAATGATTTTTACGATTATTATCGCGAGCCTTCAATTCAGTCGGTGAATGATTCTGAGCCAATGAATTTGGTTTATATTTATGCGGAAAGTTTTGAGCGGACTTATTTTGATGAGGAGAAATTTCCTGGTTTGATTAAAAACTTGAGGGAGTTTCAACAACAGTCTTTGGATTTTTCGAATATTATGCAGACTCCTTATGCAGGTTGGACGATTGCGGGGATGGTTTCTAGTCAATGTGGTTTGCCTTTGTATACGACTTTTGTGCCTGAGGAGATTGAAGGGATGAGTAATTTTATGCCGCGAGCGACTTGTTTGGGGGATTTGTTGAAAAAGGTCGGGTATGAATTGGCTTATTTTGGTGGTGCAGATTTGGCTTTTGCGGGGAAAGGGAATTTTTATCGCACTCATGGTTTTGATTGGTTGGAAGGTAAATTGGAGTTGGAGAATGAATTGGTCGATCCGAATTATCAAACTTCTTGGGGGCTTTATGATGATAGTTTGTTGGAAATTGCGAAGCAGAAGTTTTTGCAACTTGGTAATAAAGGTGAGCCGTTTGGTTTTTTTGCTTTAACTTTAGATACTCATCATCCATATGGTCACCCGTCGGCAAGTTGTGATGGTTTGAAATATGGAAGTGTTGATAATTCGATTCTTGATGCTGTGGTGTGCAGTGATTACTTATTGGCGGATTTTATCCAATTTGTGCGCGATTCGGAGTATGGTGAGAGGACGATTATTGTGTTGGCGTCTGATCATTTGGCAATGCGAAATGCGGCGTATTATTTATTGAATGATCCCGAAGAGGATCGACGGAATTTGTTTTTGATTTTTGATCCGCGCTCGAAGGTAGGCGAAGAGATTGTTTTGCCTGGTGCAACTTTGGATATTGGCGCTACTTTGTTGCCATTTTTGGGGTTTGATGGGGATGTTGGATTGGGGAGAAATTTACTTGAAGAGAGGTCTGTGTTGTATGATTTGGAAGATGGTCTGAAGACAATTTTTGACTGGGAAAAGTACATTAGTTCTTTTTGGCTTGCCGTTTTTTGATTTTGGCGTATACTGTTGCCGTACGCAGTGGCCCGTTAAGTATCAAATGTGCACAATTTGATGGGGATCGTTGTTTAGTACTTTAAACCCCTATCAAATAACAAACAGTAGTATGGGTACAAAACTTTTTATTGGTAGTCTTGCTTGGGCAACTACCGACGATAGCCTTCGTCAAGCATTCTCCGCTTTCGGGGAAGTTCTTGATGCTAAGGTAATTACAGACAGAGAAACTGGCCGCTCTCGTGGTTTCGGTTTCGTAACTATGGCTGATGAAGCTTCAGCACAAGCAGCGATTGATGGTATGAATGGTCAAGAGCTTGATGGACGCACAATTGCCGTTAATGTGGCAATGGATCCGAAAGAAAGATAGTTTTCAAAAAAAAGATAAAGAGACTGTGTGCAGGTCTCTTTTTTTTATGCATTTACATTTAGTATTTTTTGTTGTACAGTTTGCGCTAACAAAACTTTATGCAAAATTTTAGTGATACGGGACTGGCGCCATCGATTTTGACTGCGTTGACTGCTTTGGGCTTTGAGAAGCCGACACCAATTCAGCAACAAGCGATTCCACATATTTTGTCTTCGGATAATGATCTGGTGGCTTTAGCGCAAACTGGGACTGGGAAAACGGCCGCTTTTAGTTTGCCGGTGATTCAGCAAATTGATCCGACGAAAAGGTCGGTGCAAGCTTTGATTCTTTGTCCGACGCGCGAACTTTGTTTGCAAATTATGCGCGATATCGAGACTTTTATTAAATTTGTGAAAGGTGTTTCGGTGACGGCGATTTATGGTGGTGAATTTATTGGAAAGCAAATTAAGTCTTTGTCTGCGGGAGTGCAGATTGTTGTAGGAACGCCAGGGCGGGTGAATGATCTTTTGGAGCGTGGGAATTTGAAATTGGGGGATTTGCAATTTTTGGTGTTGGATGAGGCGGATGAGATGTTGAATATGGGCTTTAAGGAGGAGTTAGATCGCATTTTAACTTTTGCACCAGAGAAGAAGCAGACTTTGCTTTTTTCAGCAACGATGCCACGAGCGATTGCGGATTTGGCGAAGAAGTATATGAAGAATCCAGATCGGATTGAAGCGAAGGGGGCACTTGGTGGAGCGGATAATATTAGTCATTTGTATTATATGGTTCATGCGAAGGATCGTTATGAGGCTTTGCGTCGAATTGCGGATAGTAATCCGAATATTTATGGGATTATTTTTTGTCGCACGCGTTTGGAAACGGCTGATGTTGCGGATAAGTTGATTGCGGATAATTATTCAGCGGAGGCTATTCATGGTGATATTTCTCAGAATCAGCGTGAGCAAGTGATGGATCGATTTAGACGGAAGCAAACGCAGTTTTTGATTGCAACTGATGTGGCAGCGCGGGGGATTGATGTTGATGAATTGACTCATGTGATTAATTATCAATTGCCGGATAGTACGGAAGCTTATATTCATCGTAGTGGTAGGACTGGTCGTGCAGGGAATTCGGGCACTTCGTTGTCGATTGTGAATATGAGAGAGCAATATCGAATTCGTGCTTATGAGAATAAGGTTGGGAAAAAATTCGAACAAATGTTGGTGCCGAGTGGTGCGGAAATTTGTGAGAAGCAATTGTTTTCTTTGATCGATAAAATGAAAAATGTGAATGTTGATGAAGAGCGAATTGCGCAATTTTTACCAGCAATTGAGGCGAAGTTGAGTGATTTATCACGAGAAGATTTGGTGAAGAAATTTGTGTCGGTGGAGTTTAATCGCTTTTTAAATTTGTATCGCGGAGCGGCGGATTTGAATGTGCGCACAAAGGAAATTGGTCGTGATCGTGCACGAAATGTTGGTGGGAGTTTTTCAAAATTTTCGATTAATTTGGGTAATGCCGATGGGATGACGAAAAAGCATTTGTTTATGATGGTGAATAAATCGGCGCTGAAAGGTGCAGAAGTTGGTGATATTGGTGTTTCTCGTGAGGAGACAACTTTTGAAATTGAGACTAGTCGTGCATCGCAAGTGATGGGGGTTTTCCGTGGGCTCGATATGAATGGAAAGAAAATAATCGTGAAGGATTTGGGTCAAGGAAGCGGTGGGAGGCCACAAGGTGGTGGAGGAAGGCCGCCTCAAAATTTCCGTCGTGGTGGAAGTGGTGGAGGTTATGGTCGAAGATAAGTATAATTGTTTTATGAAATATTTAGCTTCTTTGGTTCTTGTTTTGTTTGTTTTTGTTGTTTCGTTGCTGAAGGTTGATGTGGTTGCAGAGGAAATTATTGTTGATGCTGTGAGTTTTTCTGATGTTGCTGAGAGTGAGTATCGGGAGTCGATTTTGGAATTGGCGAAGCTTGGTGTGTTGAAAGGTTATGAGAATGGAGAATTTCGACCGGAGACTAAAGTGAATCGGGCGGAATTTTTGAAGATGGTTTTCACCGCTTTAGATGAAGGTGTTGAGGGTTATGCTGGTGGTTGTTTTCCGGATGTGAGTGATCAATGGTTTGCGTCTTTTATTTGTCATGCGAAGGATGGTGGGATTGTGAAAGGTTATGATGATGGCTTTTATCGGCCAGAGCAGGATGTGAGTATGGCCGAGGCTTTCAAAATTTCGTTGGAGGCTTTTGGTTTTCCTTTGGATGAAGTTGAAGGTGAATGGTTCTTTAAATATCGCGACTTTATGCATCGGAATGGTGTTTTTTCAATGTATGAGTATTTTCCTGATGGTGCGGCGACGCGTGGGGAAATGGCTTTTTTGGTGAATGAAATGTTGAAGTTTGAGAGAGAAGAGCGCAGTTTTTCACAATCTCGGAATGTGTTGTCGGCGGGTTGTGGTTTAGCGGCGCCGGTGAGTGCGCCAACAAAATTTGTTGTTGATGGTGTGACACGATCTTCGATTACAGTTGTTCCGAATAATTACGATGTTAATAAACCTTTGTCTTTGGTGTTTGCTTTTCATGGAAGGACTAATTCAAATGAACGGGTGAGAGGATA
This sequence comes from uncultured Candidatus Peribacteria bacterium, assembly GCA_964629065.1. Classification (GTDB taxonomy): domain Bacteria; phylum Patescibacteriota; class Gracilibacteria; order UBA1369; family LOWO2-01-FULL-3; genus CAYORB01. The sequence goes on along the minus strand of CAZVOZ010000013.1, from coordinate 2,387 downwards.
TTATGGTGTGGAGAAGTTTGCTGGAGATCAGGCGATTTTTGTTTATCCGGCTGGGCAAGTTGTTGCTGGTGGGTATAGTTGGTCAGGCGATGAGGATTTTTTTGAAGTAATGTTAGAGGAAATGACTAGTCGCTATTGTGTGAATTTGGATCAGGTTTATGTTGTGGGTCATTCGCTTGGTGCTTGGATGGCAAATAGTTTGGCTTGTAGTCATGGTGATGTGATTCGTGCTTCCGCAACTTTGGGTGGTAGTAGTAAAGGTGGTGATTGTACTGGACCGGTTGCGGTGATGCAGTGGCATAATCCTGATGATGCTCTGGCGGCCTTTTCGGGCGCTTTGACTACCCGTGACAGATTTTTGACACAAAACCGTTGTTCCTTGGAATCCGTCTCTGTAGAGCCAGTGTGGGGGTCGTGTGTTGAATATAAGGGTTGTCTTGATCAGGCGCCGGTAGTTTTTTGTCCACATGAAAACGATTATGATGGGCGTGGAGTTTATTATACGCATAACTGGCCTAAAGGGATGGGGGAGCAAGTTTGGAAGTTTTTTCAGGAGAATAGGTAGTATTTGTGCGCTTTTTCTGTCATGCTGAATGTCTATGCAGGAAACTTTTGATGGGCTAGGGATTCAGCCTGAGATTTTAAAGCGGTTGGGGAGTCTTGGTTTTGTAAAACCGACGCCAATTCAGCAGAAGGCGATTGTGATTGGTGTGACGGGGGAGGATTTGATTGGGATTGCGCAAACTGGTACGGGTAAGACTTTGGCGTTTTCGATTCCGATGGTGCAAAGGCTTTTTGTGACGAAGAAGAAAGGTTTGATTATTGTGCCGACGCGAGAATTGGCGATTCAAGTAAATGAAACTTTGGGTAAGATTGTGAGTGTTTTTGGTTTGAAGACTGCGGTTTTGATTGGTGGTGAGCCGATTAATCGCCAAGTAAGATTGTTAAAAATGAATCCGGATATTATTGTGGCGACGCCGGGGAGGTTGATTGATCATTTGCAGCAGCGGACTGTGAATTTGGCGATGATTGATGTGTTGGTTTTGGATGAAGCTGATCGGATGTTGGATATGGGTTTTGCACCGCAGATTAAAAAGATTTTGGCTTTAGTGCCTCAAAATCGGCAGACGATGTTGTTCTCGGCGACAATGCCGGTGGCGATTTCGGAAATTGCTTTGAAGTATATGAAAAAGCCTTTGCGTGTGGAGATTGCGCCGGCGGGAACAGCGGCGGAGCGGGTTGAGCAAGAATTGTTTATTGTGCCGAAAGCTCAAAAAAGTGATCTTTTGGGGAAATTGTTATTGGAATATCATGGGACTGTCTTGGTGTTTAGTCGTACGAAGCATGGTGCGAAGCGGATTACGCAGACTTTGATGAAGATGGGGTATAAGGCCGCGGAGATTCATTCGAATCGTTCTTTGGGTCAGAGGCTTGAGGCTTTGAATGGCTTTAAGTCTGGGAAATATCGGGTTTTGGTGGCGACAGATATTGCGGCGCGAGGGATTGATGTGACAGGAATTGAGTTGGTGGTGAATTTTGATTTACCAGATAATTCGGAGGATTATGTGCATCGAATTGGTCGGACAGCGCGTGCTGGTAGGAGTGGTAAGGCGATTTCGTTTGCTTGTCCAGAGCAGAAAAAAGATGTCGAAGCGATTGAGAGATTGATTCGTGGGACTTTGCCGATTGGCACCGTGAAGGGGTTGACGGAAGCGAAGTTTGCGGAAAGTGCGCCGGCGAAGACGAAAACGAAAACTTTTGGTCGACGAAGGCGTTATTGAAGACGCGCGAGGATTTTGTCGAGTTTGGTATTTAGGGTTTCGAATTGATCGGCAGTCATCATTTTGCGCATTGGCGCTTTTTGTGGCTTTTCTCCAGCGCTTTTTGGGTTTTGGAAGCAGTTGTTGCAAAGGACTGGTTTCGTGCCGCTGGGGCGGAATGGTACTTGGCAATGGGAACCGCAGCTGCCGCAAGTCGCTTTGTGGAAAGTGGTTGTGGTGGTGGAAGGTTTTTTGGTGCTTTTGCTAGTTTTGCTGGCGCGGGGTTTGTTGCCTTGGTGGTACATAAAGATTTGTTATTAGGCTGAACTGTAGGCTTTTAATTTGGCGATTGCAAGGTGGAAGTGTGGTAGGATGTTGTTTGAGAGGGTGTATATTTTAATGTTTTGAAATGATTAATGATCCTTTGCATGGAAAGTCGCTGGAGGTGATTATGGAGCATTTGGTGGCGGTTTATGGGTGGGAGAAGTTGGGGGAGATGGTGAGGATTAAGTGTTTTACGATGAATCCGAGCGTGAAGTCGTCTTTGATTTTTTTGCGAAAGACGCCGTGGGCACGGGAAAAGGTGGAGGGGCTTTATGTAAGGAGTTTGAGCTAGAAAGTGGCTCC
>CAZVOZ010000012.1:14094-15385 GCA_964629065.1 uncultured Candidatus Peribacteria bacterium | reverse complement strand
AACATTGACTTTCGCAAGAAAATCGCTAGAATCGGCGTGTTACGCACGCTTCGTTTTATTTAAATTAATTTGTTAAAATGGCTGAAGATATTAAAGCAGTGGTGAAACTGCAGATTGTCGCTGGGAAAGCGACGCCAGCACCACCGGTTGGTACGGCGCTCGGTCCGCATGGGATTGCGATGCAGGATTTTTGTACGCAATACAACAACGAAACGCGTGAGATGGGCGACATGGTCGTGCCAGTTGTGGTAACGATTTACGCTGATCGAAGTTTTAGTTTTGTTTTGAAGAGTCCGCCGGCGGCAGTTTTGATCAAGAAGGCGGTGAATTTGCCTAAAGGTTCAGCTGTTCCGCACAAGGACAAGGTTGGAACAGTGACAAGAGCGCAATTGGAAGAGATTGCAAAGATCAAGATGGTGGATTTGAATGCGAATGATATGGACGCGGCGGTGAAGATTTTGGCGGGAACGGCGCGCAGTATGGGTGTAAAATTTGAAGGATAATTTATTTCGTGGGAGGCTTTTAAAAAGCCGTTTGCACCACTAACCAAGTTAATATGGCTAAGCACGGAAAAAAGTATAATGAGGCTTCTAAACTCATTGTGAAAGAGTTATATTCTTTGGAAGAGGCTGTGGCATTGGTAAAGCAAACTTCGACGATGAAGGTTGATGCGACTTGTGAGTTGCATATGGCTTTGGGTCTTGATCCACGCCAAGCAGAGCAAAATATTCGAACGACAGTGAGTTTGCCAGGTGGTACTGGGAAAACTCTTCGTGTAGCGGCTTTTGTCGGTGAAGAAAACGTAAAGGCGGCGAAAGAAGCCGGTGCGGTCGAAGCGGGCACAACAGAATTGATCGAAAAGATCGAGAAAGGTTGGCTTGGTTTCGATATTGCGGTTGCGACGCCGGATCAAATGAAGGACCTTGGGAAGATTGCAAAGGTTTTGGGTCAAAAGAAATTGATGCCAAATCCAAAGTCCGGAACGGTTACTCCAGATTTTGCTGGTGCAATCAAGGAACTACAAGGTGGGAAGATCGAGTTGCGTGTCGATAAGACTGGGATTTTGCACACGGTTTTCGGTAAGGTTTCTTTTGATGAAGCGAAATTAATGGAAAACTTAAAAACAATTATCGCAAAGGTGAAGGAAATTAAGCCTTCAACGGCGAAAGGGACTTACATGAAGAGCATCACTCTTTGTACGACAATGGGGCCGGGGGTGAAGGTGGATGTGAAGACAGCTTAGAGATTAGAAATTAGAGATTAGAAGTAAAAAAGTGCGGGCCGCGAGGTG
>CAZVOZ010000012.1:0-13994 GCA_964629065.1 uncultured Candidatus Peribacteria bacterium | reverse complement strand
AGCTTAGAGATTAGAAATTAGAGATTAGAAGTAAAAAAGTGCGGGCCGCGAGGTGCGCACTTTTTTAAAACCCTCACTCCCCCATTTGCATCTTTAGCGATTCTTCCAAGGATTTGAGGCTGACTTCGAGTTGAGGGATGTCCGGTTCGCGGGTGGTGAGGCGCTGGAACCAGAGGCCGGGTTGGATGAGGAGTTTGACGAAGGCTTGTTCGGTATGGCGGGCGGAGAATTTGAGGAATTCGTAAGAGATGCCGGCGATCAAGGGTAAAACGGCGATGCGGAGGGCGAAGTTTGCGAGGAAGTCGTCTTGTTTCGGGATGAAGGTGTAGAAAATAATACTGATGACGAAGACGATGATGATGAAACTGGTGCCGCAGCGTGGATGGAAACGAGTCATTTTGGCGGCGTTGTCTGGAGTGAGCGGTTGTTTGACTTCGTAATTCCAGATCGCTTTGTGTTCGGCGCCGTGGTATTCGAAGATGCGGCGGAAGCTTGGGAAAAGCGAAAGGATGTAAATATAAGCGAGGAAGATGGACATTTTTAGAAGGCCGTCGATGAAGTTGAAGAGGATGTAGTTGTCTTGGATTGCTTGGAAGTAGGTTTCGAGGAATGTAGTGATGGCGAGCGGCGCAAACTTGAATAAAGATAGGCTGATGGCCATGGCGATGATGAAGGAGAAAATGAACATTGCGCCGTCAAAGACTTTGCGGGCGCGGGAAGGGTTTTTGATTTTTTCTGGTTCTTCGTCGAAGGCTTGTTCGGCGGAATAGTTGATTGCTTCGGTACCGACGATCATCATTTCAAAAAGGTTGATGACTCCGCGGAGGATGGGGATGTTGAGGAATTTGTAGCGTTGAGTGAGGGTGCGGTAAGGTTTGACGCGGACGGCGATGGAGTTGTCTTGTTTGCGGACGGCGATGGTAATGTTGTTGGGGGCGCGCATCATGACGCCTTCGACGACGGCTTGGCCGCCGACGGCAAAATCGATTTTAGGGGATTTGTCCGAAAGGCGATCTGCGGCGTCAACTTCCTCCCTCCCTCCTCGCCGTATGTCATTATACGCCTCGGTCGGTCGGTCGTTGTTTCCTTGCATCTCATCCTTCCGGACAAATCCCTCAGAAGAGTCTATTGAATTGACACTAATAGCCCAGTTCAAAATTAAGAGGTTTGTTTTGGTTATTTGGTTCATTTTTGGTTGTTAGCTTAGGGTTCTTATTCTAGACTAGGCGATGATGAAAGTAAAAATTAAAAGGATTGATCGGGATTTGCCGCTGCCAGTTTATGAAACGGCGGGGGCGGTGGGGTTTGATATTTTGGCGCGGGAAGATCGGGAGATTGCTGTGGGTTCGATTGGAATTGTGCCGTCGAATTTGATTGTGGAGGTGCCGAAGGGTTATATGTTGGTGGTGGCTTCGCGTAGTAGTACGCCGATGAAGAAGGGGCTGACTCCGCCGCACGGTTTTGGGATTATTGATCATGATTATTGTGGGCCGACGGATGAGATTGGGGTTTTGGTGTATAATTTTAGCGATGTGGTGGTGAAAGTGGCGCGGGGTGAGAAGATTGCGCAAGGGGTGTTTGTGCGGGTGGATAAGTTTGAATGGGAAGAGGTTTTGGAAGTGAGTGGAGAAAGTCGAGGGGGGTTTGGGACAACTGACAGATTAGAACTTACAACTTAGAACTATGGGAAAATTAATTACAATTTACGGGGTGAATAATATGGGGAAGAGTACGCATGCTTTGTTGTTGGTGGAAAAGCTGAAGAGTGAGGGGTTGGAGGCGGTGTATGTGAAGTTTCCGGTGTATGATTTGGGGCCGAGTGGGGTGTTTTTGAATGGGGTTTTGCGTGGTGGGAAGCAGGAGATTTCGGAGGAGGAGTTGCAGATGTGGTTCGTGGTGAATCGTTTTCAGTTTGCGCCGCAATTGGAAAATTGGCTTTCGGAAGGGAAGATTGTCGTGGCGGAGGATTACATTGGTACGGGAATTGCTTGGGGGATGACGAAGGGTTTGGAGGAAAAGTGGCTGGAGTCTTTGAATGAGCCTTTGCGGAAGCCGGATTTGGCGATTTTGATTGAAGGCGAACGGAGTATGGGAGCGGTGGAAGACTTGCATGTACATGAAAATGATGACGATTTGGTGGCGCGGTGTTATAAGAATTTTCAATATTTGGCGGCGAAGCATGGATGGGAGCGCGTGCAGTTGCAGGCGGAAAAAAGCGAGACGGCAAAATTGATTTGGCAGATTGTCAAAAAGGTGGTATAAAGGGGCTTCTTAAGATTTTGCCTTGCCTAGGAAAATTGAAGACATTAAGGAGGATCCTCAGGTTTATCCTCTCAGTTGGCAACGAAGCACCAACCCTAATAGTTTTTTAGCTGCGGAGTGGGATTGGGCACACTTGGAAATATATTTGAAAGCGCTTGAAGCAGAACAGAAGCTTTGGGAAGAAATCATGGCTCATACTGCAAGTACTGCTATGCAGGTGAGAGAAGCGATGACGGAAATAGCGATGTTTAGAGGTGAAAGGAGAATGTACCTTGATCCAAAATCTGGACGGACAAACTATCCGCCGGCGATGTTTGCTGGGCATCTTGGAATACGAACACTTACAAGTTACTTGTCTGATAAAGAAAAGTTGACTGACGAAAATATTCCGTCAGATATTGAGGTTATACAAGAATTTCTAAGAGGAGCCGATAAAAGTTTGGAGGGAATATATAATATGACCTTTTCTGGAAAAAGGTCGCAGGATTTTGGGGCAAGCCATGGTTGGCGCAATTTAGGAGAAAAAACTAATTTTATGCTAGCCCTTGATCGTTTACTTTCGGAAGAAGAGGCGTTCAAAACTCTTTATTTAGAAAAGGGAGGAAGTCCTGAATCTTTTAAAAGTGATTGGCAAGCAAGAACCACTGAAATTGAAAAGTGGCGGGTTACTTTTCAAGAGCAGGAATTTAATCAGAATATTGATCGTCGGCAGACCGAAGGAGAGGCTTTAGCAGGTTTACGCGATTGGAATATTCAGGGGTCGGCAAATGAGCTCACTAAAGTTGCGGAAAAAGATATTAGACGCTTGCGAAGACTTTTGAAGAAACTTAAAGTGGGAGAATCGGAAGAGAAAATGGCAAACTTCACCTCAAATGAAGAAATCATAGCTGAAGCTAAAAGGATAGCTACTCTTTTTAAGAGTGAAATGATTGATTCGGGAATTTTTCCGATTGGAGAAAGAAAGGACTGGGGCGAGGTTAACTTTGAACTATCACAAAAGGGTGCTTTACCTTTTTGTGCGGCTTGCGATCATCAAGGTAACATGAAAATTTTGGAATACAGGGGTAGTGAAAATTTTTGGAATGAAAATCGTCAGCATTTCACTTCAATTGTTTGGCATGAACTGGCTCATCGCTATCAATTTCTATTCACAAAAAGTAGAGAGGTTTTTCCTCATGAGTGCGCATCGGTAGCAGCGGAAGCCGTGATGTTAGAAAGAATAAATCCTACGGTTTTGATGATTATTGACACGGTTAAAAAATCGGTTTTACGAGCTCTTCAGTTTGTAATTTCTCTAGATTCTGCAATGAATGGAGAGGATAAGAGAAAAATCAAAAATCGAAAACGCCGCTATGAAAATGCTGGATGCACACCGGATCAAATTAAGAGGTTTCAGCAAACGATTGGCGTAGACCCAATGATTCTTGGGCAATATTGGGTTGCGGAAAAGCTCTTTGCAAATCTTATTAAAGAATACGGATCCGCTGAAGAGGCGATGAGAAAATGGATTGAAACCATTGGATTAAATCTACCTTCGAATTTTGTAGGTGAAAATATTACTCCAAATGTTTTACTAGAAGCACCAACAGGAACAATTGCGATTGTAAAGCAAGCGATTGACCCCAGCCCCTAAACCTGTAATTATAGGAGCATGATACTAATGGATGGCCGCAAGGTTTCGCAGTCGATCTTGAGTGATCTCCGAGTGGAGGTCGAGGAGCTTGCGCGGGCGGGGGTGCATCCGAAGTTGGCGGTGATTTTGGTCGGGGACAATGCGGCTTCTTTGTCGTATATTCGGCAGAAGCACAAGGCGTGTGAGGCGACGGGAATTTTGTGGGAGCAGTTTGATTTTGATCAGTCGGTGACGGAGGAGGAGTTAATTGCGAAGATTGAGGAATTGAATTCTGATGATTCAGTGCATGGGATTTTGGTGCAATTGCCGCTGCCGGAAGGTGTTTATGCGCCGCGGGTTTTGAAGGCGATTAAGCCGTCGAAGGATGCGGATGGTTTTACGGCTTATAATTTGGGGAAGATGTTTTTGTCGACGGAGTTTGAACATTTGGCGCCGTGTACGCCGTTGGGGGTTATTCGGATGTTGGAATATTACGATATTGAAGTGCGCGGGAAAGAGGTTGTGGTAGTGGGGCATAGTAATATTGTGGGGAAGCCGTTGTCGATTATGCTTTTGAATCGCGGGGCGACGGTGACGACTTGTCATATTGATACGGTGGATTTGGCGTTTCATACGCGGCGGGCGGATATTTTGTGTGTGGCGGTGGGGAAAGCGGGTTTGATTCAGGGAGATATGGTGAAGGAAGGCGCGGTGGTGGTGGATATTGGAATTAATCGGCTTGACGATGGGCGTTTAGTGGGCGATTGTGATTTTGAAGGAATGAAAGAGAAGGTGGCGTTTATGACGCCGGTTCCTGGTGGGGCAGGTCCGATGACAGTGGCTTGTCTGATGGAGAATACAGTAAAAGCGGCTCGACGAATCAATAACCTATAATACTATGTGTGGAATTGTCGGCATTTATGGTCATGATTTCATTGCTCAGGATGTTTACGACGGTCTAGTGACGCTGCAGCATCGCGGTCAGGACGCGGCGGGGATTATTACTTATGATGGGAAGTTTCATGTGCGGAAGGATTATGGTTTGGTAAAGGATATTTTCCATACGCGGCACATGAAGAGGTTGAGCGGTTATGTAGGGATTGGGCACACGCGTTATGCGACGATTGGCACGGGCGATATTGAAGAAGTGCAGCCATTTTTGGGCGCTTCGCCGTTTGGGGTGATTATGGTGCATAATGGGAATTTGTTTAATTCGCATGAATTGAAGAAACAGATTTTTGAAGTCGATCATCGGATGGTGAATTCGGATAGTGATGGTGAGGTGCTTTTGAATATGTTTACGAAGAGTTTGTCGAATCAGAATCCGGATAAGATTTTGCCGGAACATATCAAAGTAGCGGTGGAACATGTTTATAGTCGCTCGAAAGGTGCTTATAGCGTTTTGTCTTATATTGCGAAGCAGGGGTTTATTGCGTTTAAAGATCCGAAAGGGATTCGTCCGATGGTTTTTGGAAAGAGGGTTTTGGACGGGAAGGTGGATTATATTTTTGCTTCGGAAACGGTGACTTTGGATATTTTGGGGTTTGAATACGTGGATGATGTGAGGGCGGGTGAGGCGATTTTTATTGATGAGGAAACACGGACGGTGACGCGGATTCAAGTGCGAAATGAGGAAGCGACGCCTTGTGTGTTTGAATATGTTTATTTTGCGCGACCGGATTCGTTGATGAATGGAGTATCGATTTATCAAGCGCGGATTTCGATGGGTGAAATGTTGGCGAAGCAAGTGGCTTTGTCGGGACTTTCGATTGATGTGGTGATGCCAGTGCCGGATAGTGCAAGGTGTGCGGCGATGGCGGTGGCTTCGGAATTGGGGCTTTTGTATCGTGAAGGGTTGGTGAAAAATCGTTATATTGGGCGGACTTTTATCATGCCGGGGCAAGCGGTGCGCAAGAAGTCGATTCGGTATAAATTGAATCCGATGCCGCATGAGATTCGGGGGAAGAAGATTTTGTTGATTGATGACAGTATTGTGCGCGGGAATACTTCGAAGGAGATTGTGCAGATGGTGCGTGAGGCGGGGGCGGAGAAGATTTATTTTGCGTCGTATTCGCCGGAAGTGAAGTATGCGAATTTGTATGGAATTGATATTCCGACGACGGAGGAATTGATTGCGGCGAAACATTCGGTGGAAGAGATTTGTCGATTTATTGGCGCCGATCATTTGTTTTATGGGACGATTGAGGATATGAAGAAGGCGTGTTTGGCGGGTAGTCAGGCGCAGGATTTGGATATGTCGTGTTTTGATGGAGTATATAAAACTGGCGATATTGATGAGGAGGTTTTGCGGGCGCAAGCGGCTTCGCGCAGTGGTGAGCGAGGTTGTGGTGCTTTGGAGAATGAGGAGATGGGAGAGGGGGCGGATTGAGACAGATTAGAAATTACAACTTAGAAATTAAAAATGAAAAGGAAGGTACTTTTAGTGGGGAGTGGGGCGCGGGAGCAAGCGATTGCGGAGGCGTTGGTGCGTAGTCGTGGTGGTGTGGAGTTGTTTGTGGTTGGCAAATCCCGGAATCCAGGGATTTTACCTTTGGCGACGGAATATGTTGTTGGTGATATTGGTGATTTAGCGTTTGTGAGAGATTTTGCTTTGAAGTGTGGGGTGGATTTTGGAATTATTGGCCCGGAAGATCCGATTGCGCGAGGGGTGGTGGATGGTTTATGGGAAGCAGGAGTGAAATGTTGTTCGCCGTTGCGGGAATTGGGGAAATTGGAGTGGTCGAAGGGTTTTACGCGTGATTTGCTGACGAAGCATGGGATTTTTGGCAATCCGAAGTATAAGGTTTTTCGTTCGGAAGAGGGGTTGCGGGAATTTTTTGAAGAGTTGGGGGAGGATTTTGTGGTGAAGGCCGATGGTTTGAAAGGAGGTAAAGGTGTGATGGTGAGCGGTGATCATTTGCATGGGATTGAGGAAGGGATTGAGTATGCTTTGGAATGTTTGCGTGATGCGGGGAGTGTGGTGGTGGAGGAAAAATTGGTCGGTGAGGAGTTTAGTTTGATGAGTTTTTGTGATGGGGTGACGACGGTTTCGATGCCGTGTATTCGCGATCACAAACGGGCTTATGAAGGTGACAAAGGGCCGAATACGGGCGGGATGGGGACTTATAGTTGTGCGGATGGAATGTTGCCTTTTTTGAAGGCGACGGATGTGGTGGCGGCGGAAGAGATTACGCGGCAAGTGGCGCAGGCTTTGCGTGAAGAATGCGGCAGTGGATTTAAAGGTGTGATGTATGGCGGGTTTATGACGGTGAAAGATGGTGTAAGGTTGATTGAATATAATGCGCGTTTTGGTGATCCCGAAGCGATGAATGCTTTGTGTTTATTGGAGAGCGATTTTGTGGAGTTGTGTGAGGCGATTATTGAGGGGACTTTGGATCAGTGTGAGGTGAAGTTTGCGGCGAAGGCGACGGTTTGCAAATATGTCGTGCCGGAAGGTTATCCTGAAGATGGCGTGAAGGGCGTAGAGATTGAGATTGGCGAAGTGCCGGAAGGGGTACAGGTGTTTTATGCCTCGGTGGATTTGGCGGAAGATGGCAGGTTGATTTTGGGTGGTTCGCGCGCGGTGGCCTTTGTGGGCGTGGGCGCGGATTTAGCGGAAGCGGAAAAGTTGGCGGAAGCGGGGGCTGCGTGTGTGAAAGGGCCGGTGTTTTGGCGGAAGGATATTGGGAGGGATATGTAACTAGAAAGGTAGAGAACTAGAGAGCTAGAGTTTCTTTGGCAACTTTCTCGTACCAAGGGTTGCGCAGTTTCATGGTGGCGGTGAGTTCTTCGGCGAGGGTCTTGTCTTTGGTGAGATTGGGGCGGGTTTTGTCTTTGGTGAGGCGGGCGAGTTGGGTTTTGAGTGGGGCTTGAATGTGGATGACTTTGGCTTGTTTGAGGAGGGCGGCTTTGCGTTGGCTGAAGGTTTGGTGGCCGTCGTGGTCTTGTTCGCAGACGATTCCGCCGCCGCAGTCGAGGATCGCGCCTTGGAGCAACATGGCTTGTTGAAGAGCTTGGTATTCCAGTTCGCGGAAAAATTGCCAGCCGTATTTTTTGACGATTTGGGGGATGGATGCGCCGGCTAGTTGTTCGATGAGGTTGTCGGTGGAAATTAGTGGTTGGCCGGTTTTGGCGGCGAGTTCGCGGGCGTAATGGCTCTTGCCGACTCCCCTGCCGCCGATGAGCGCGATGTTTTGCAGGCTTTGGCGGAGTTGTTTGATGGCAAGTTGGCCGGGGGCGGATTTACTTTTAGTGTTTAGGGCGGCAAAGGTGAGGTAAGCGCCGAGCGATGGTGTGGAGATGCGAGTGGCTTGGCCGTGTGGGCCCATCGCGAGAGCGATTAGAGTGTCGGGTGGGGCTATTTGCAGAAGGTCGTAGATTTTTTGGTTGTCAGTGGGAGTTTGGGCAGTGGTGACGATTTTGATGAGGTCGGGTTTTTGGGCGGCGATTTTTTTGTAAAGCTTTTCGAGATTATTGGGAGTTTCGGTGAAATTGTGGTCAGAAAGGATTAATTTAGTTTTGTTGAGAGATTTGGGGCGAAATTTGCTGGTGAATTCGATGTCAATAAATTCGATGTGAGATTTGATGGCAAATTCGAAGAGTTCTTGGCGCAGTTTTTCGGAGCCGTGGAATTGGCCGCCTTGGTCGGGAGTGCGAATGGTGAGGATTTTGGGGAGTTTGGTGGCGGCGAGGAGTTTTTTGAGGTCTTGGGTGGTCGGATTAGTGAAAAAATCGAAGCGCAGTTCGATGAGGTCGGCACCTTCCTTTTCGGCTTGGTGGATTTGAGTGAGGGCTTCTTTTAGCGTCGGGGCGACGATGGGAATAGCGATGCGCACGGGGCGGCTTTTTTGAAAGTAGCGGGACCAATGGAGGATTTGATCGTAGATAGGGTATATTTCGCCGATGGTGAGGCCGTGCTTTTCGGCGTTTTTGCGCCAAAGTTCGAGGAGTTGTTCTTCGCGTTTGGGGTCTTTGACGGTTATTTTGTGCGCCATTTTGTATTTTTTGATTGCGAGAATTTGTTCTTTGCGTTGGGCGAGGAGTTTGATGATTTGGGAATCGATTTTGTCTATTTGGGCGCGGTTTTTTTGCATATTAGTAAGTTCCGAGGATTTTTAGTTTAGCGACTTTTTTGGTGATGGCTGCGAGGACTTTTTGCGTTTTTGGTTCTGAGAGGTTGCCTTGGAAATTGAGGTAGAAAATGTAGTCGCCGAGGGAGGATTTTGTGGGGCGGGATTCGATTTTTGTGAGGTTGATTTTGGCGTCTTTGAAGTCTTTGAAAACGGAAAAGAGGCTACCAGGACTGTCGGCGGAGAAGTGAAAAGCGATGAGCGTGGTTTGGCCGGCGGCTTTTTCGGGAGTTTGGCCGGGTTTGATGAGGACGAATTGGGTTTGGTTGTCTTTTTGGTCACCGATGTTTTTGGCGATTGGGGTGAGGCCGGGTAGAAGTGCTAATTTCGATGAGCCGATGAGGGCGGTGTGTTTGTCTTGGCTTTGGATTAAGGTTTCGGCGGCGGCGGCGGTGGAGGATGAAGGGATTAGTTCGGCTTTTGGGAAATGTTTTTTGAGGTAACTTTGGCATTGGGCCAAGGCTTGAGGATGGGAGATGATTTTGGTGATTTGCGTTTTTTTGGTAGTGGCGACGGCGATGAGATGATGAGTGATTTTTGCTGTTTCTTGGCTGCAAATGTGGACGGAGCGACGGAAGAGTTGGTCTATGGTTTCGCGGACGGTGCCTTCGAGTTTGTTTTCGATGGGAATGAATCCGGCGGCGACTTTTTGTTTTTCGACGAGGTCGAAGACTTCTTCGATGGAGCTGGCGTAGAATTTGGGGAGGGGTTGATTGGCGGCGGCTTGGTCGCTAAAAGTGTTTTTGGGGCCGAGAATAGCGAGGTCGGTTTTTTGGGGGCGATTTGGCGTGAGCGGTTTCGGTTTGTACTTGATTTCTTTGTGTTTGTCGATGAGGTAGGAGCTTTCACGGTAGGCTTCGGTGGCGTAGGGGCCGAGGAATTTCTTGGTTTTGTTGAAGATGTCGATGAATTGGGCGCGTTGTTTTTTGCGGATGGTTTGGGCGAGTTCGTTGATCGATTTGGCGAAAATGGCGAGCGTTTTTTGATTGTCGGGGTTTTGGAGTTGGATGTCGGCGTAAAGGCCGGGATCTTGGTCGATGAGGCGCGCGGCGAGTTGGACTTTGAGCTCGGAGGCGGGGCCGGTGTAGCGGAGGATTTCGTGCGGCGGTTTTTTTAGGCGGCGCAAGGTGTCGGCAAAGGCGATGTCGGCGAAGTGGATGAGGCTTTGAGTGAGGGCCATGGTTTTGTCGTGCTCTTTGGCGGTCATTTTTTCGATGATAGCGCCGTGGTCACGAAAAAATTGTTCGATCCAGGCGGAGAGTGGGCCGGATTTTTTTGTGGGGCAAAGGATGATGGTTTGGCCGGGGATGGGGTTGGAATTGCCGAACATAGGATGGATGCCGAGGACTTCGCCGGGGGCTTTGGCCATGATTTTTAACGGCGGGACTTTGACGGAGGTGAAATCCATTAGGGCGGATTCTTTGCGAAGATGCGGAAGGATTTCGTGGAGGATTTTTTCGGTAAGATCGATGGGGACGGAAACGATGACGATGTCGGCTTTTTGCGCGAGTTCGGTGTTTTTGAGTTTTGTGTCGCGGTCGGAAATGAGAACTTTCACTCCCCTATCTTGGAAGAATTTGGCAAAAAGCGAGCCCATGCGACCGTGGCCGCCAATAATGCCTATAAGAGGATTCATTATTTCTTTTTCAGATTCTTTTTAATCTTGCTGACTTCTTTTTTTGCTTGTTCGACGACTTTTTTCACGGCTTTTTTGGCTTGTTTCTTTTTGTCGGCAGGGATTTTGTCGACGGCGTGGTCAACGGATTTTTTGAGGTCTTTGGCGAAATCTGTAGCGGCAGATTTGACGGATTTTAGGCCTGAGCCACCTTTTTCAACTTCGTCCTTAATAGTTTTGCGCAGGTCGGAGCCTTTTTTTGGCGAAAAGAGCAGTCCGAGAGATGCTCCGGCAATGAGGCCGGCGGCGAGTGACTTGAGTCCTTTTAACATAGTTTGAGGGGGTTATGTTTCCCCTCGATATTACCTGTCGACGCGGTATCTGTAAAGCATGTCGGCGAGTTCGGCGCGGCTCATGTAGTTGGCTGGATAGAGGTAACTATTGCTTGGTGTGAGCGAGTTTTCGCGGGCGTACCAAGCGTAACTGAAGTACCATGCGCTGTCTTTGTTGTTTTGGACATCGTAATATGGTTGGCCGTAATTGGCGGTGGGGATAATTAATTTGTCGGTGCTGCGCGCGGTGTTCAAAAGCATTACTAAGGCTTCGGCGCGGAGAACGGGGTTTTCGGGGCGGAAAGTGGAGTCGCTGTAACCTTTGACGATTCCGAGGGCGAGGCCGGTGCGGAGGTAATCGGCGTACCAACCAAAACGATTGGCGTCGGTAAAGCCGAGGCCTTGGCCGTTATTGCTGGCGAGTTTGGCGTTGAGGCCGACGAGGATCATTTTGAGGGCTTCGACGCGTTTGACGGGATCGTTGGGACGGAATTTACCGTCGGCGTAGCCTTGGATGATGTTGTTTTCTTTGGCCCAAGTGATCGCTTTGCAGTTTTCGTGTCCGCTGTGGACATCGGAGAAGCCGCTGCAATTGTCGGTGAATTCGCTAACACTGCTGCCGCTGCCGCTGATCGAGAAATTGCCGTATTCGACATCGCGACCACGCATGTTGCCGGCAGAGATTTTGTATTGATAGAAGCCGTCGGCGGTGAAGTCGTCGAATTTGTCGCGGCCGTCCCAATAAAGGGTGTGGGAGCCGGCGGCGAGTTCGACTTCTTTCGTGGCGGTGGCGACGAGGTAGTCGTCGTCGCGGATTTCGATAGTGATGTCGGCGTCGCGATCGAGTTTGAAGCTGATAGCGAGTTTGTTATCGGCTTTTGGGGTGTAAGGATGGCCGTTGGTGGTTTGATCGGCGAGGAGGTTTGGTTTACCGGAATCGCGGTCGTCTTCGGGATTTAATTTAATTTCGCCGCTGTATTTGTCGCTACCTTTGGTATTGGTAACACGGAGTTCGTAGGTGACATAATCGTCGAGGTTGGAAAGCTCGTCATTGTCGAATTGAACTTTGTGAGTGCCGGCGGAGAGATTTTTTTGGTCGATGAATTGGTAGATGCGGAGGCCGCGTTTGTCGAAAAGTTCACCGCGAACATCGGCTGTTTCGGTTAGAGTGAAGACGAGGTGGTTTTTTTCGCCAAGTGAAGGGTCATAGTCTTGTTTGCTGGCGTAAACGCGTTTGAGGCGGGGCGATGTGATGCGGTCGTCGCTGTTGTCGTAGCCGCGTTTGACAATTAAAGTAGTGCTTTCTTTGTCCGTTTCGTTGCCGTATGAAGCGGTGATAGTGAAGGTGTATTCGCCATCGAGGACGAGGTCGGCGAATTTGTCGTTACCATTCCAATCGATGGAATGATCGCCACGGTCGTAATAGCGATTTTCGGCGATTTTAGCGATTTCTTCGCGGTCTTCGTCGTAAATTTTGGCGGTAATATAGGCGCCGGCGGAGAGATTGAATTCGATTTCGGCTTCTTGGTCGGCTGCAGGATCGAAAACGGGATTTTCGACGGTGAGATTGTTGATTTGTAATGGGGCGTTAACTTGGGTTGGCGGAGTTGGCGGCGCTTCGGTGAAAGTAAGCTGGCCTTGCAAGCCAGTTGGTTGAATACCATAAGTTCCGAGACCGAAGACAACGGCGAACAAGGCGAACGCGCCAATAACCTTGAAGGTGTGTTTTCTTTCTTGATTCATATTTTTTAGTTTTTGTTTGCCTGTATTATAGCATTTTTCGTTGACTTAGTGAAGGAGTTATTTTAGACTGTGCGGGCTTTGAAGTATTTTAAATAATTTTAGTCATGCCAATCATCAAATCCGCGATCAAGAGAATGAAGCAAGCCAATGTGCGTAAAGCGCGACGATTGCCTTTAAAGAACGAAATGAAGACAATGGTGAAGAAGGTTTTGAAGCTTGCAAAAGAAGGAAATGCAGCGGAAGTAACGAAGTTGTTGCCAGCTACTTATTCGGTCATCGATATGGCGGCGAAGAAGAAAATCATCGAGCAAAATACGGCAGCACGCCGAAAATCAAGATTGGCAAGAGCAGCAAATGCGTTGACTGCCACCGAGAAGGCCTAATGGCCGTTAAAATTTCAGAAGCAGCGCCTTTAAGTTTCGACCGCTTACCATTGGACGAAACGAGGGCGCTTTTCTTTTATTTGATTTTTTGGCTCACTCTTAAAAAGAGCCGGCAAAGCCGGACTCTTTTTAATTTGTTCGCGCTCGCGCCGTGCGCTCGCGAGTTAAACTATTATGGAGAGCCTGCAACAGTCCCACGACGAAGAGCTGCGGCCAACTTGCGGCTGGTTTCATCAGTCTCTTCATTTACACGATCGTGCAGGTGTGCCAAAGTTGGAAATTGACCTGTCGCTAAATCTCTCTCAAAATTTGGATCGTCTAGAACAACTTGAGCAAGAGCTTCCATCTCTTGTGGAGCTAGTCCTGGAGCAACTTCTACGAGCTGTGCCTTAACATCACCTATTCTTTCAGCGCCTGAAGGTGTTCCTAGTTGTGACATGGTTTTTTGGTTAAATTGTCCTTTAGCGTATTCTTTTTTTTTGTTTTGTCAAGCGCGGCTTGGGAAGCGGAATTTGGAGAGTGAATCTTTGCGCGCGCAAAGATTTTGTGTAAGATGGGGCGGTCGCTTGGTGCGATTTTGTTATTTGAAAAATGGGCCTGTAGCTCAGTGGTTAGAGCAGTCGGCTTAAAGGAAGTTGGCTAAGTTTTTTAATAAGCCAATCTTTCAATGGGCGGTTCGGAAAGGAATTTCCGAATGTTTATCTATCAAATTCGGGGAAACCTAAGTGCAAAGCACATGGCAATCCCGAGCCAAGGTTCGATCTTGAACAAGGTGTAGAGACTAGACGGTAGACGCCCCAAAAGGGCGAAGGGATAGTCCAGACCACAAACTCGAAAGAGGCCGCGAAAGCGGTAGTGGTACGCATAACCGATTGGTCGCTGGTTCAATCCCAGCCGGGCCCACCAAAAAAATAATTT
>CAZVOZ010000011.1:9088-15395 GCA_964629065.1 uncultured Candidatus Peribacteria bacterium | reverse complement strand
TGGAGCGGATAAGGGGAGTCGAACCCCTATCTATGCCATGGCAAGGCATCATAATAGCCACTATACGATATCCGCTGGTTTTGAAAGAGCGAGAGTAGATTAACTATTCTCGCTCTTTTGGTCAACATTATTCTCCGTTTACTCTTCGAACCGCATGGGTGCCGTCGACGATTTCGCCGTGAGGCATTTCGTGAGATGGGTGAGAGGGCATTTCGTGGCTGGAAGCGCCAGGGGCTGGTGCAGCTGCGAGTAATGCTTTGTGGGAAAGTTTGATTTTGCCGCGTTCGTCTACTCCAAGGATTTTGACTTTGATTTTGTCGCCTTGTTTGACGATGTCTTCGACGCGATTGACGCGGTGATTGGCTAGTTCAGAGATGTGAACCAATCCTTCGGTGCCGGGAGTGATTTCGACGAAAGCGCCGAATTCGACGGTTTTCATTACAGTACCTTCGAAGATGTCGCCGGTTTTTGGAACATAAGTAATGCGTTCAACCCAAGCTTTGGCACGGTCACCTTTTTCGCCGTCTGGCGCGGTGATTTTGATCAAGCCGTCGTCGGAGATGTCGATTTCTACGCCGCATTCTTTGGTGATTTCTTGGATCGTTTCGCCGCCTTTACCAATTACTTTGCCGATCATTTCTGGATCGATTTGCATCGTCATGATGAGCGGAGCGTATTTGGAAAGTTGTTTTCTGGCTTCTGGCACGGCCGCGAGCATAGCGTCCATGATTACTCCCCTACCGGCAGAAGCTTGCGTAAGAGCGTTTCTCAGTAAGTCGATGGAAAGACCGCTGATCTTGATGTCCATTTGGAGGGCAGTAAGGCCGTCTTTTGTACCAGTGACTTTGAAATCCATATCGCCGGCAAAATCTTCCATACCTTGGATGTCGGTAAGGATTTTGTATTGGCCGGTTTGTTCGTCGGAGACGAGGCCCATGGCGATACCGACAACTGGGGCTTTGATTGGGACACCGGCGCACATGAGCGAAAGTGTAGAGCCGCAGACGGAAGCCATTGAGCTGGAGCCGTTACATTTGGTGATTTGTGAGTGAACCCAAATGGTATATGGGAATTGTTCTTCGCTTGGGATAACTGGCACGAGAGCGCGTTCGGCGAGGTCGCCGTGGCCGATTTCGCGGCGGCCTGGGCCACGAAGCATTTTGATTTCACCAGTGGAGTATGGAGGGAATTTGTAATGGTGGAAGTAGCGTTTGGTAATGTCGCGATCCATGCTGTCGACGATTTGAGCGTCGCTTGGACCACCGAGGGTGGCGACAGTGACGGTCATAGTTTCGCCGCGTTGGAAGATTGCGGAACCGTGAGCGCGTGGAAGGACATCAGGAATGATATTCAATGGGCGTACTTCGTTTAGTTTGCGGCCGTCGAGACGAACTTCTTTTTCCAAGATATTTTTGCGCATGTGTTTTTCGAGCGCAGAATTGAGGTGGTTAGCCAAATTTGATTGGCTGTATAGGCCTTCTTCAATTTGTGCCTTGTGGGCTTCGAAAAGGGCTTGTTCAATTGCAGTGATTTGCTTTTTAACTTCTTTTTTGGTGACACCTTGAACGCGATCGAGCATTTCTGGTGTGACGAAGTTTTTGACCGCTTCGAGAGAAGCTTCGTTTACTGGTGCGAGTGTTGCTTCGATTTTTTCAATTTGGAATTTGGCAACATAGTCGAGCTGGAGTTGGCAGATTTTTTTGATTTCTTCGTGGGCGAGAGCAAGTGCTTCGAGGACTTTTTCTTCAGGGATTTCATTCATCCCGGCTTCGACCATTGTGATAGCGTCGAGTGTTCCGGCGACGACGAGGTTCATTTGGCCGTTATCGGTTTCTTCGTAAGTTGGATTGATGATGAATTGGCCGTCTTTGAGGCCGATGCGCACTGCGGAAACTGGACCTTCCATTGGCGCGCCGCTAACGAGAAGGGCAACGGAAGAAGCAATGATCGCAGTGGTGGCTGGATTGACTTCGCCATCGGCGGAAAGGACGGAGGCGATGACTTGGACTTCGTTGATGGTGCCCTTTGGGAACATTGGACGAAGTGGGCGGTCGATCAAACGAGAGATCAATGTAGCTTCTTCAGATGGGCGGCCTTCGCGTTTAACGAAGCGGCTGCCTTTGATTTTACCGTTGGCGAAATAGTTTTCTTCGTAGTCGACAACCATTGGGAAGAAGTCGGTGCCTTCACGAGCTTTGTCGCTCATTGAAGCGTTGGCCATGATGACAGTGTCGCCGTAAGAAACGACGGCATAGCCGGTGGCGTAACTAACCATTGGCCCGTTAGCGATTTTTAGTTCTCGTCCGGCGAGCATGTGAGAAACTGATTGCAGTTCCATAAATGTTTGGGTTATAAAAAAATGCGCACAAGGCGCATTTTAGAGATTGAATTATTTTCGGAGGTTCAGCTCTGCGAGCAATGTTTGGTAGTCTTCTGGGTTATGAAGACGGAGATAGTTCAAATGCTTGCGGCGTTTGCCGACGAGGCCGAGAAGACCACGGCGAGAATGATCGTCTTTTGGATGATCTTCAAGATGAGCAGAAAGTTGATTGATTCTTTCAGTCAAAATAGCTACTTGGACTTTGGAAGAACCAGTGTCCTTAGCGTGAACAGCGAACTTCGCCATTACTTCTTTTTTAGTTTTTGGTGCTGTAGTCGCCTTTGTAGTTTTGGCGGGAGCCTTTTTCTTTGCTGTACTGGTAGCCATATGGTTAGTTTATTTAAGCGGAGGTTAGTATATAAGGTTTAGGATTTCTTGACAAGTTTAAATCCAACGGCGGAAGCGGAAATAAGCAAACATTGTAACCATGACACCAAAAAGGAGGCCGCCGATGATGAGAGTTGCCTGGCCATGTTCGGCGAAGGGAAGCCCAATAATGTTCATGCCGTAAAAACCAGTAATGACGGTGAGCGGCAACATCACGACAGAAAAAAGAGTAAGAATTTTGATGATGTTATTGGTATTGTGAGAGATGATTGATTCGTTGGTTTCTTGGAGGGAAGCGGTCAATTCTTGGAGGTTTTCGAGGTTGTTCCAAACTTTTTCGATTTTGTCGACGACATCGTCAAAGTAAACATCAAGGTTCTCGGGGAGGAATTTTTTATTCTTGTGTTCGAGTTGGGCGACGATGGCGCGCTGAGGAATGATCATGCGGCGGAAGTTGATGATGTCTTTTTTGAGCATGAGGATGTCTTTGAGGCGGTCGCGGGAATGGTCGGGATCGAAAACTTCGGATTCGAGGTCGTTGATGTTTTTGCCGAGAGAGTCGAGAAGCGGGAAGCAAGAACCAAAGAGGTCATCGGTGAGCATATAAAGAAAATAACCAGGCCCTTTGGCAAGGTATTCTTCGCGGGTTTTGCGATTTTCTTGGCATTCGGCGAAGAGTTTTTTGATTGTGGGGTCGTTATCGTGAAGCGTGATGACAAAATCGGAACCGATAAAAATGTTTACTTCGGAGGTTTTAATATGGCGGGCGCGACCAGAGCGGATCGGGATGTGCAGGACCATGAAAATGTAATCGTCGTAGTCGTCGATTTTCGGCCTCTGGCTTTCGGAAAGGCAATCTTCGAGGTCGAGGGGATGGAATTTGTAGGTGCGTTGGAGGGAGTCGATGACGGATTCATCGGGCTTAGGAATGTCGGACCAATTGAAGCTTTGAGGGGAGAAGCGGACTTTTTCGATTTTGTTTTTTTCACTCATAAATATAGTATACAAGTTAGATGGATTATAAACAAATCATTGCAGAAGCGTGGCAGTATACGCAGGAACGGAAGCGTTTGATTCGCTGGTTTGGCTTTTTGCCAGCTGTTTTTACGACTGTGGTGTCGATTGGGACTTTGTTATATCAGTTTTTTTCGTTTAAAAATTCGTATCTTTTTACGGGTAATCCAGAGGATGAAGGGTTTCTGTTTGAAGTGGTGAGTTTTGGCTGGAATTTTTTGCAAACGCATTTGTCTTGGACGGTGCCATTGATTATTGGTGGTGTTGTTTTTGCATTTTTGTATTTCTTATACCCAACTTTGGCAGCGGCGGCGACGATTCAAGTGATTGCGCGCGAAAGGAATGGGCAAAGTGCAGGATTGACGACGGGAGTGAAGTATGGCGCGCGGCAGTTTTTGCCGATGTTGGAATATCGGGCGGTGATGAAAGTTTTTTCGGTGATGTTTGTGTTTTTTGAAATGGCTTTTACTTTGCGTTATTCGTTGGATTTTTTCCTTTTGTTGTTACCGATTTTTATCTTGTTTGCGGTGGCGGGGTTAGTGATGAGTTTGTTGTTTACTTATGCGGAGTTTTTTATTGTGGTTGATGATGAAGGGATTTTTCAAGCGATGCGCAGTAGTGCAAGGTTAGTGATTGCGAACTGGAAGCACACTTTTTTGATTACGATTTTGATGATGATCATTGGCTTGAGGATTATTATTCAAGTGGTGTTGGTATTTTTGGTGCCGGTGATTATTTTGTTGGTGACGGGTTATTTGTCGATTATTTTGGCGCCGGGGATTAGTTTAATAATCGGTGGCATTTTGGGTGCGGCCGGTTTGCTTTTGGCGGCTTATCTGAGCGGCGTGGTGGAAATTTTTTCTTATTCGGTTTGGACTTTTACTTTCCTATCTTTGACAAAGGAGAAGGAAATTTCAGCTAGAGAGGTAGAGGTAAAAGATGGCGAGTAAAATTGTGGCGCGAGTTAGGTTTTGTTCGCTGAGGAAGTTGACTTTGGTTTTGGTGCGGGCGGATTCGTATTGATAGATTGTGAGGCCGTTGGTGGCGACGATTAAGAGCGAAAGAAAAATGGGTGTTTCGAGCATGGTGTAGTAGAGATGAATGTCAGTGGTTTGGAGGGTGTAATTGCTTTTGGCAGCGGCGATGATGGCGATGGCGATAACAATGAGGTGAAGGATTTGGTCGATGAGGAAAGGGGGAAGGTTATTTTTGGGTTTTGTTTTGCTTTCGTAACTGATTTTGGCGTGGTCGATGAGGAAGTGGGTAGCGTAAATGGTGATGATGAGGGTGATGAGCCAAGGGTTTTGGAAAATTAATGGCAAAAGAATGAGAAAGTTGATCGTCAAATGAATGAGGATGTGGACGCTGAGGCCAGCGATTGAGCGATTTTTCCATGCGACGAGTTTGCTGGGCTGGAAAACGAAGTCGCCTAGAAGGTGGCCGAGAATGAGATATGCGGTCAAAAGAGCCATTATTAGCGGTTAGTAAGGTCGTTGGCGTTGAGGCGGTCGACCATCGCGGCAGAGATTTGTTCGGCGATGGCGGTGTTGGTGGCGAGCAATGTTTTGAAATCGGTTTTGCTGAGAATGAAGATTTCGCATTCTGTGATGGTGCGCGCGCTGGCGTTGCGTGGAACATCGGAAACGAGAGCCATTTCACCGAAGAATCCCCCATCGGTAATTGTGGCGAGGCTGCTCGGCAGGTCGCCTTCGCTGAGAGGTTCTTTGAAGATGTCTACTTGGCCTTTTTTGATAATGTAAAGGGCGTCGCCTTCTTCGCCTTGGCGGAAAAGGGTGTAATTGAGGGGGTAATACATCATCACAATGTGTTGAATGATTTCGCGATGTTGGGTTTCGTCGAGCGTGGCGAAAAGCGGGATTTGCTTGAGGATGGGCAGGAGTAAGGAACTGTCTGCAGCGTTTGAATTTTGTGTTTGATCCATAGTGGTTTTTAAATCTTATTATTTTAACATTTTTTGGATGGAAATGGAAGCTATTAATCATAGAATAAAGCTTGCTGACTTGTTGACATTTCAGATTAAATCTTTTATAATAGCGTATTAAAAATAAAAACCAATCTCTCTATGAGAAAGCTCTCTGGACAAAACAAAAAGGTAGCAGTTTGTGCAATGGTCCTTTTTACGATGTCATTTGCGGGCATGGTAAGTTTTTTGAGCCATCAGCCGGTGAATGAACATGGGAGCGCGAATGTTTTGCATGCGGTTCATAAGGATGAAGCGGAAGATTTTAGCCGCTTTGACAAGGAGGCGGAGCCGATTTTTGTGACTGATGCGAAGGGAACTTTTGTTTATATTAATGAGAGTTTTTGCCGTTTATTGAATTATCAGTGTTTTGAAATGTTGGATGAGAATATGTTTGATCATATGAAGGCTGATGGGAATGCCGATTTGATGGCGGATTATACGAAGTTGTTGCAAGAAGGTGAGGCGATTGAAGGAATTGGGCCGGTGGTGATGGGTGGTTCGAGCGGAGTGGAACGCTTATTGTTGTTGAGTGCTGAACCGGTGAAGGAAAAAGATAAGGTGGTGCAAATTATTTTTACGACGAAG
Organism: uncultured Candidatus Peribacteria bacterium; assembly: GCA_964629065.1. Taxonomy (GTDB): domain Bacteria; phylum Patescibacteriota; class Gracilibacteria; order UBA1369; family LOWO2-01-FULL-3; genus CAYORB01. Next base: position 9,105 of record CAZVOZ010000011.1, on the reverse strand, counting down.
GATTTGACGAAACAGGT
>CAZVOZ010000011.1:0-8988 GCA_964629065.1 uncultured Candidatus Peribacteria bacterium | reverse complement strand
CTGCATAAAGCGGATTTGAAGAGTGAGAAGCCGAAGTATTATAATTTGGTGATGTTTCCTTATCCTTCGGGCGATAAGTTGCATATTGGGCATTGGTATAATTATGGGCCGGCGGATAGTTGGGGGCGTTATATGCGGATGAAGGGGTTTAATGTGTTGCAACCGATGGGGTTTGATAGTTTTGGCTTGCCGGCGGAGAATTATGCGATCAAGACGGGCGTGGCGCCGAAGGAGAGTATTGGGACTAATGTGGGGAAGATGCGTGAGCAGTTGTCGGCGATGGGAGCGATGTGGGATTGGGATAAGGAAGTGGTGACTTCGGATGCTTCGTATTATAAGTGGACGCAATGGGTGTTTTTGGAGCTTTATAAAGCGGGTTTGGCATATAAGAAAAAGGCGGCGGTGAATTGGTGTAATAGTTGTCAGACGGTTTTGGCGAATGAGCAGGTGGAAAATGGGCATTGTGAGCGTTGTAAGAATGAGGTGGTGAAGAAGGATTTGGAGCAATGGTTTTTCAAAATTAGTGATTATGCCGAGAAGTTATTGGATTATGAGGGGTTGGATTGGCCGGAAAAGACGATTTTGATGCAGAAGAATTGGATTGGGCGGAGCGAGGGGGCGGAAATTGATTTTAAGTTTGAGGATTCGGAGGAGGTTTTGACTTGTTATACGACGCGTCCGGATACTTTGTTTAGTGTCACTTTTATGGTGATTGCGCCGGAGCATCCTTTGGTGGCGGAGTTGGTTGCGGGAACGGCTTATGAGGCGGAGGTGGTGCGCGTGCAAAAGGAGATTATGAAGCAAACGGATATTGAGCGGACTTCGGAGGGCGGGAAGGATAAATTGGGGGCGTTTACGGGGAAGTATGTGATCAATCCGGCGACGGGCGAGGAGATTCCGGTTTATATTGCGAATTTTGCTTTGATGTATGGGACGGGCGTGGTAATGGCGGATGCGCATGATGAGCGGGATTTTGAATTTGCGCGGAAGTATGGGATTGGGTTGAAGTTTGTGATTTCTGCGGATGGAGGTTTTGTTGACGCGGAGAAAGCTGCTGAGCCGTATTTGGAAGATGGGCTTTTGTTTGATTCGGGAGAGTTTTCGGGAATGCAAAATCGCGAGGCTTTGCCGAAGATGATTGAGTGGATGGAGAAGGAAGGTTTTGGGCGGCGGAAGGTGAATTATCGTTTGCGTGATTGGTTGATTTCGCGGCAGAGGTATTGGGGCGCGCCGATTCCGATTGTGTATGATCCTTCGGGGGTTGCGCATGTGGTGCCGGCGGAGCATTTGCCTTGGGTTTTGCCAGAAGATGTCGATTTTATGCCGGATGGGACGGCGCCGTTGGCTCGTAGTGCGGAATTAGTTGAGCGGACGGAGCGGATTTTTGGCCAAGGATGGCGGCCGGAAGTTGATACGATGGATACTTTTATGTGTTCGAGTTGGTATTTTTTGAGGTATCCAGATAGTGCGAATTCTGATCAGGCGTTTGATAAGGCGGCAGTCGATAAGTGGCTTCCGGTAGACATGTATATTGGTGGGCCGGAGCATGCTTGTATGCATCTTTTGTATGCGCGGTTTATTCATCGGGCTTTGTTTGAATTGGGGCATGTTGGTGTGAAGGAGCCGTTTAAGAAGTTGGTGCATCAAGGAATGGTGACGAAGGATGGGGCGAAAATGTCGAAGTCGAAAGGCAATGTGGTCAGTCCGGATGAGTTTGTGGAAAAGTATGGTTCGGATGTTTTCCGGATGTATTTGATGTTTATGGGGCCGTTTACGGAAGGTGGTGATTGGAATGATCGCGGGATTACGGGGATTGCAAGGTTTGTGGAGCGGTTTTATCGGCTGATGACAGAGAAAGAGGTGGGGGGAGAAGGAGAGAAGGAGTTGCATAAATTGGTGAAGAAAGTGTCGGAGGATATTGAGAAGATGCAGTTTAATACTTGTGTGGCGGCGATGATGGAGTTTGTGAATTTTGGTTTGAAGAATGGGGTTTCGCGTGAAGATAAATTGGTTTTGGCGCGATTGATTGCGCCTTTTGCGCCGCATTTGGCGGAGGAATGTTTTGAAATGTTGGGTGGAGAGGGAAGCGTTTTTGAACAGGAATGGCCGCAGTTTGATGCGAGTTTGGCGATGGACTCGGTAGTGGTGCTGGGCGTGCAAGTGAATGGAAAGGTGCGCGGGGAGATTTCGGTTTTGGTGGATGCTTCGAAGGAGGAGGTTTTGGCTTTAGCGCGGGCAGAAGTGAATGTGGCGAAGTATTTGGCGGAAGGTGAAGTGGTGAAGGAGATTTATGTGGCTGGAAAGATTGTGGGGTTTGTGGTTAAGGGTTAGCGTGTCTCATAGGCTTTAGCTAATCGTTCTTGACTCTCGTAGTTTGCGGTTCCGCTCACGGAAAATTCGTTAAACCTCATATCGTCTGGATCTGCTATTTCTTCTCTTATAATTCTGACGATTGCCGTTCTTATGGACAAGGATGGGTTTTGAGCTAACAGTTTTTTTGCAAATGTTTCAGCTGTCATGGAGATAGTCAAAGCTCTTTCCCTGGCTGCCGAATCTGGAGTGCCGTCTCGGCCTTCGAAAATACGAAAAAATGAAGGATTGGCTTTTGCCTTATCAAACTCTGGGCGCAATCTTTTACATTCTTCCTTAACTAAATCATTAAAGCCTTCCATGTAGGCGTGTTAAATTTCTCGTATCGTATACTTTTTTTTCGTTTTGTCAAGTATGTGGCGGCGGATGGCTTTTGTAAGAGGTTAATCGCGCTAAAAAGTGTGCCCGGGCACATTCTTGATTGCGCAAAGCTAAGGTATTGGTGTACACTTTGGGTAAACTTAAGGGTAACCTATGACTACTAAATTTGTTGGACTAAAAGATTTTCGTCAAAATCTGACGAAATATGTTGATAAAAATGTGCGTTTGATTGTATTGAAAAAGAATGTGCCGATTTTGGAAGTAAATCCGATTGATGAAAAAGAGTATGCGTACATGAAATTGCGAAAAGAACTTGACGAAGCGGAGCAACAGATTCGTGAAGGGAAATTTCATAGTCAAGAAGAGGTTATGAAGGAATTTGGCTTAATGTAGATGATTTTATGTTAGTAGCTTATTCAGATAATGCGCTGAAGGATTTAAGGGTTTTAGATAAAAAAGTGGCAGAGAGAATTGTGAAGAAGATCAATTTTTTCTCTATTCAGAAGGATTTATTTAGTTTTGCTAAAGCTCTTAAAGGTTTGGGGGAAGGGAGGTATCGTTTTCGAATTGGGGATTATCGGGCGATTTTTAAGATTGACCGAAATGGGCGAATTGAAGTTTTGATGGTCTTAAGAATTAAGCATCGAAGGGAAATTTATTGCGATTAGAGCCGTAATGTGGTTAGAATGGTCGTGCTGTTATTCTTAACAAATTTGATATGAAAAAAGTTGCAATTTTAGCTTTATGTGCGGTGGCGTTGACGGGTTGTCGAGGCGAAGGGATTGCGGATAAGAAATATGAAGGTGCGGTTTTGGCTTGTGAAGAAGGACAATTGGAATATGCGTTGGAAGGAACGCCGATGCAGTTTTGTTATGATCCGGCTTGGGGTGAAGTGAAGGTTGCGGAAACTGATGGGTTTGCCGGCAGTGAGCAAGTTTTGAGTTTCTCTGGAACAGGTTTGACGCCGACGATTAAGGTGCAATCAAACGATTTCCGCAAGAGTGAGGATGATGAAGGGATTTGTTTCAACTGTATGCATTTGACCGCGGCCGATGATCAAATTTTGGCGGAGATGAGTGAAATTTTGGGTGCGGAACCAGAAGCTTTGAAGGTGAGAAAGTCGGATATTTTCGGCACACGCGCGGCGCGAGTGAATGATGGCGTAAATATCAGTTATTATGTACCTGGGGCGTTTAATGGCATGAATGTGATTATCGAAGCGGACGATGGGATGGCGGAAGAGGTTGACGATTTTATTTGGTCGATGATTTTGTAGGTCTATTTGTGCTCGATCTTGAAAACCATAGTCGCTGGGGCTAAACCGGCGACTATTTGATTTGCGAGGAGATTTTGGCAGCGGGCGGCGAGGATTTGGGATGGGGTGTCAGCGGGGAGTTTGTTGAAAAGGTCGAGGGCTTTGGCGAAATCTTTGGCGCGGTAAGCGGTGAGGGCTTGTGCGTAGATTGTGAGTAATTCTTGATCGGCTGCGCTGAGGTCTTTTTTGAGGGCGCGGACTTCGAAGAGCACGACGGGTTCTTTTTTGCCGGGCAAGAGGACGGTGTCGATTTCGCGGAGGGCGATTTCGGGGGTTTGTTCGGGGGTGATGCCGGCGACGATGATTTGGGTGCCGTAGGTTTTGTTGGCGGCGGATTCGAGGCGGGAAGCGGTGTTGACGGTGTCCCCCATCGCGGTGTAATCGAGGCGATGCTCGGAGCCGAAGTTGCCGACGATGGCGGGGCCGGTGTTGATGCCGATGCGGAATTCTAATAATGGTTTGCCTTCGGTTTGCCATTTGGCGTGGAGGTTTTTGAGCGCTTGTTTCATGGTTATGGCGCAAATGTAGGCGCGGGTGATGTGGTTTTCTTGGCTAATTGGTGCGTTCCAGAAGGCCATGATCGCGTCGCCTTCGTATTTGTCGAGGGTGCCGGAGGATTGCATGATGAGGTTTTCCATCACGGTGAAGTATTCGTTGATTTGGGCGACCCATTGTTCGATGGCGATTTTTTCGCTGAGGGCTGTGGAATCTTTGATGTCGGAGAAGAAGACGGTGACGATTTTGTTTTCGCCGCCGAGTTTGATTTGATCGGGGTTTTCGGAGATTTGGTCGACGAGGGATTGGTTAACATATTGGCTGAAGGCGGTTTTTATTTGGCGTTTGTGGCGGTCGGTGACGAAGTATTTGTAGGCGATGGTGGTGAGATATGTAAGGACGATAGCCAAGAATGGGTAGACCATGTTGAGGATGAGGCCGCGATCGAAGAAGAAGTGCGCGGCGGCGTAGTAAGCGACGAGGCTGGCGATGGTGATGAGGGAGCCGAGAATGATGCCGGTGAGGCTGAGAATGAGTGTGAGCGCGAGGGTGATGGCGAGAATGGTGAGGATTTCGGAGGTTTGGGATTGGGGGAGGAGGAATTTGCCTTCGAGGATGGTTTGGATTTCGTTGGCGCGGAATTCGATGCCGGACATGAGGGAGTTTTCGGAGGTGGGGACGACATATTCGTCGTGGAATTGTTTGGAGGAAGTGGGGCCGATGAGGACGATTTTGTCGGTGAAGGTGCCGGGTGCGAAGTCGCCTTTGACGACATCGACGAAGGAAATGTGCTTGTAGGAGCCGGGCGGGCCGAAGAAGTTGACGAAGAGGCGGCCTTGTTCGTCGGTCGGAAGTTCGAGGTTTGTGGGGTCGTAGGGGTCGAGGCCGAGGGCTATTTTGGCGGTGGCGACGGCCATGTCGGGGTAGTGGGCGGTTGTTGCTGTGTCGCCGGAGCCGCTTTGGACGGTGAAATATGGGATGGCGTGGCGGAGGGTGCCGGAGGAGTCGGGGATGGCGTTGACGATGGAGATGGTGGAATTTTTGGAAAAAATTGGCAGAGGCATTATTGAGGCCTCGCCATTCGTTTCAGCGCCAAGAATTAGTTTTTCAGTTTTTTGAAATGCCCGAGACAAATCGAGATCGACTGGGTTTATAACGCTGGAGTATTTTTGAAAGAAACCTTTATATTCTTCAAATTGTTGAGACTTGGGGATGTTACTAACATTATCATTTAAAGATTTGACCTCTTTAGAATCGATAACCGTAGAAAATGTATTGAAAATAAAATCGAATGTCAGCGCTTTTGGTGATTCACTTTCTAATTGTTCTAGAAGACTGATAAATCTTTGCCTTGTCCACTGGTTATATCTACCAAAGCCGACAGGCTCGGGTTCCAGACTTTTATCATCGATTCCAATAATGATAATTCCATCAGAGGCTTTTCCTTCATCATAGAGTTGTAATTGGAAATTTTCATTGAAATTTTTGAATAATTCTAATGAAAATAAGGCCACTAAAGTGACAGCGACGATTAAGAAGCAGATGATCGTGCTGAAGATTTTTTTTATGAGGTTTTTCAAAGCAAAAATAAAGAAATCCTCTAATTCTAGCATAAAATCTGCGATTTTGGTAGTCTTTAGCTGGTAATTTTCCGCAACAGCAAAGTCCCAATCAGAGCAATTAATGCTGTTGGATCCATAAGAGCTGAACCCATATTTATATCACAACCTGAATTGGCTCTATAACTTCGATCGTCTAATTTAACTGCTGCTGGCATACCAACTAACTCAATCTGACCATCAATACTTTGAGTCATTGCGCCTTGTCTTAATGTTCCTTCAATTGAACTGTCTACATCTGTTTGAGCAAACCCCCCTCTATCTACCATGTAAACAATTTTCCCCTCTATAACCTGCATTCTTACCTGGTAGGCAGCGTCACCAGCTACTGCCCGTGTATGGACATTATCAGCAACCAAATCTATTGCTGGAGGATTGCCACAAGCTTCAAAAAGCTCTAACTGAGCGCGGGCATTAACATCTTGAGCGATGATAGCTACCGTGATTCTTCCGGCTACGCCTTCCTCAAAATGGAGGCCTATTCTACCGTCTTGCACTCTCAATGTTGAGAGTGGTGTTTCTGGACAATTATCTGGATTTGGTAAAGGGAGATTACAATTTGGCCCTACAGTCGGTATTTTTTTTCCGCCTACTTCTAGTAAGTCATCACCTGTTTGAGCTTTACAGTCATCCTTTAGAGCTTGTTCCAAGGTTGCTATGCTAGGATTTGGAGACATACATTATGACTTTATGAGTTGTTGTATCCTACTCTCTTCTTGTTAAATGTCAACCTACTGAACATATTTTTGCTCTAGCAGATCGATAAATTTTCATTTGCTACAATTAGCTTTTGGTTTTATAATTTTGTTGTTACTAATAATTTTCATGGAGAAAGCTCGAGATTATATTCCTGCTGAGTCTACTAAAGTCGAGCAGATTGGATGGATTGATAAACAGGTTGGCAAATTGACTTCTCGTGCTCGTAACTTATTACTTGCGGCTGGAGGTTTTGCTTCTGCAGGTTGTGATCCTCAGGGTTTAGATTTTAATTTTGTTACTGGAAACAAAAATCCAGATTACTTAGCCTTAGTGGAGGGCAGAGAAGCTGGTCAGACTCAAGTAGGGCCTTTTCAAGGTTGGGCTTTTGGTTCAGCAAATGTAGTACTATTTGGCGCTGATCCTATTGAAGAAGCTAGGGATTTTAACATTAAGTTTTATCGAAATGGTCAGTTAATAGAAGGTTTTTCAGACACTTTGTTACCAATGGAGTCTAATTTGAATGCAGATTTACCTGAAGGTATTAGAACTGGCGACACAATGCGAGTAGAAAGCAACGGAAAGGTTCTTAGAGACATTACTGTTGATCTGTTTGAAGAAATTGAACCGATAGTGCCTGTTGAATAAAGGAAAAATTGTGCGATAACAAAGGAGCTTCTAAAAGATAGAAGCTCCTTTGTTGCTGCGAGCATTCTTAACGCTTGCGTCTTTTCATTCCTACTCGGGCTGCGGCAAGAAGTAATAGGCTGATTGGGGCATTGCCTTTTGTTGGTATTGTCTCGCATCCATCTTGTTCTGCATCGGAACAAGCGGATCCTCCTACAATTCTCAGCCCTGGCTCAGGGTCTCCGGTTTCCACTGCTTGAATTTCCACCCTTTCTTCTTCTTCATTAACTTCAAAATGGAATGTTGCAGCTGGCGGTATGATAGCAACAACATTGCCTTTCGGATCAAAAGCGTAAACTCCTCCTTCTACAATGGTGTTTCCATTGACAGCTTTCCATAGTTGATTGCCGTCTTCATCTTCCGATATTTTTTGAAGTAGAATTTTAGTTGCAACTCCGGCAAGAGAAAGTCCCTTCAGATCACCTAACAACCACTTTTGACCATCTTCTTCAAGATTAACTATAGTATGAACATTCCTGCCCCAAACTGTTCCTAGCATTGGCTCTTCGTTTTCATCTAGAAAAATTACTCCTTCAAATTCTAGCCGCCCTCTTTCGGCCTCCGAATTAACGATGTAACGAACTGGGGTATCAAATCCTGGCACTTTAAATTCAGCAATACAGGTATCGGCTGTTTCACCTGTCCCCTGTAGCTCGACCACGCCTTCCTCTACTAAACTCACTTCTATTCGACAATCACCGGCAGCAACACTAAATGCCTCGAAACAGTCAGCTAGACAATTATTGACTGTTTCTGTGATATCACAAATATTGTCACCACAAACGGCTGGGCTATCCGTGCCTTGATCTACTTCCATGTCTACACCCTGATCTGGAACTGCTGAATCTTCTTCAACCATACCCCCATCCGGCTCGGCATCCGACTCAGCCATGTCTGGAGAAATGGACATGTCGGCTGGCTCGGCGTCGGGCTGAGATACTTCAGCGTCGGAGCCACTATCGGCGGGGCTAACTTCGGCGTCTGGAGTGGCGGCGTCCTGTTCAGATGCTGCGTCAACGCCAGAATCTTGTGGAGCGGCGTCTTGGACGGCAGCGTCGACGGGTGGGATGATGGGGTCTTCTAAGCTCAATTTTTGGAAGCCACCACCCACTGAGAGAAACATTAATTCGTTTGCTCCATTTGGACCGAATTCTATATCTTGAACTATCAGATTATTACCAATGCGACCTAGACTGATTGGTTCGCTATTATTAAGTTGGACGGCAAACTCCATAGCCTCTAGAGGATTTAGCCCTGCTGGCACTTCACTAATTCTAGCTTCTTGCCTACCATCTTGGACTTGCCCCGCTGGAACACCAAACACAACTCTATTACCATGGATATCTGGAAGTTTGACAACGTCATCGGGACAACGGCCTAAGAGCTGAGGATCGTCGTGACCGTTAATGAGCCATACTGTGCGATTATCCCGACCACCTAATAGAAGAGCCACTTGCTGACCATCGGAAGTGGTGACTGATTTAA
>CAZVOZ010000010.1:15084-16766 GCA_964629065.1 uncultured Candidatus Peribacteria bacterium | reverse complement strand
CATGCAAAAACAAATCCTCATCGTCAAAAACATCACCCGCGAAGGCCCCGGTCTTCTCGAAACAGAACTCAAAGAGCGTGGCATTCAATACACCATTGTTGACCTCGACAAAGGACAAAACTTTCCACCCGTCGAAAACTATGGCGCAATCATTGTTCTTGGCGGCCCCGACAGCGCCAACGATCAAAACGCAAAAATCGAAAACGAATTAGCGCGCATTAGCGAAGCAATCACCGCAAACATTCCATATCTCGGCATCTGCCTCGGCCTTCAAACTCTTGTCAAAGCAGCTGGCGGAAAAGTCCTCAAAAATCCCATCAAAGAAATCGGCTTCATTGACCCAGACGGCAACAATTTCACAATCGAACTTACCGACGAAGGAAAAAAAGACCCACTATTTGAAAACCTCGACCACACTTTCAAAGTCTTCCATCTTCATGGCGAAACAGTCGAACTAACAGCCGCCATAACCCTATTAGCAACCGGCAAATTTTGCCAAAATCAAATCGCCAAAGTTGGCCCAAATGCCTATGGCCTCCAATGCCACTTCGAACTCACGCCAGAAATGTTTGAAACTTGGCTCAACGAAGACCCCGACCTTCTACAACTCGACCAAAACCAACTTCGATCAAACTTCGCCGCAATTCAAAACGAATACACAAAAGTCGGACGACAACTATTCAAAAACTTTCTAAAGATAGCTGGATTTTAATCCCCCACCCATGATCACCGAATTCCTCCACCCAACCCCTCCCGACCTCGAACAAATCCTCACCGCCCATCCCGCCGTGCTCGAAAAATGGCACACCCTCACCCCACTCGCCCGCAACGAATGGATTTGCTGGGTCACCATTGTCAAAAAACCGGAAACCCGCCAAAAACACCTCGACCGCTTAATCGAAGACCTCACCAACGGCAAAAAAAGACCATGCTGCTGGCCCGGCTGCCCCCACCGCCGCGAGAGCGCGAAAAAGTGGTTTAAATAAAATTAATGACAATTTCTTGATTTAAGAAATAAAAGCAATATTATAAAAAGTCCATTCTCAAATGTTTACATGGACAAAAACTCTGCTTTTATCGACGGCCAAAACCTCTACCTTTCGTTAAAATCTTCTGGCTGGCAAATAAGCTATCCCCGATTCCGTAAATACTTGAAAGACAAATATAAAATTGAACATGCTTATTATTTTGTTGGTGAAGACAAAAACCAACAAGCTGTCTACAAATCGCTTCAAAAGGCTGGCTTCGAAATGGTTTTTAAAAAATTAGTAAGCTACACAAAGCGCATCAATGGTAAAATCCATAAATTGCAAAAAGGCAACATCGACAGCGATCTCATCATGCATGTCGTAAGAGAAGTTGAGAAAAAAAGTTTTAAATCAGCAGTAATAATCAGCGGAGATGGCGATTTTTTACCCCTACTTGATTGGCTAGAAGAAAAGAAAATGCTTTTGAAAATTGGCATACCAAATATCAAAGATAAATCTCACCTCCTCGACAAATATCAACATCATTTTTTCTTTATTGAATTTCTGAAAGAAAAAATCGCATACAAAAAATAAAACGGACTTGATAGAAGACCAACCATCTATCACATCCGTTTTGCATGATTAACTGAAATAAGATTATCTTTTTTCAACAAAAAAATCAAGCCTTCATTATCTCCTTAGCACTATCCCTCA
>CAZVOZ010000010.1:12268-14984 GCA_964629065.1 uncultured Candidatus Peribacteria bacterium | reverse complement strand
CTTGAGGCAGAAATTACTATTCAACCAAAATATCCCTCGGCTTCGCCCCATCCGCCGGCCCCACCACGCCATTCTCCTCCAACAAATCAATCAACCGCGCCGCGCGCGCATAACCAATCTTCAAACGCCTTTGCAACAAAGACGCCGAAGCCTTCCGCGTTTGCCGCACCAACTTATAAGCCGCCTCATACAAATCATCCTCATCGCTCCCCGCATCACTATCCGGCACACCCACCAGCGACTGCTTCGCCGTTTCCAACGAAGTAATCCCCAAATCATAATTTGGCTCCTTCGTCAGCTTCACCCGATTCGTCACGCGATTAATCTCCTCATTTGAAATATAAATCCCTTGCACCCGCACCGGCTTATTCACACCCGTCGGCAGATAAAGCATATCCCCACGCCCAAGCAAATCCTCCGCCCCAATCCCATCCAAAATCGTCCGCGAATCAATCGACGAACTCACCGCAAACGAAATCCGCGCCGGAATATTCGCCTTAATCAAACCCGTAATCACATCCACCGAAGGCCGTTGCGTCGCAATCACCAAATGAATCCCCACCGCCCGCGCCATTTGCGCGATCCGACAAATCGCCGCCTCCACCTCCTTCCCCGTCACCATCATCAAATCCGCCAACTCATCCACCACCACCACAATCTTCGGCAACTTATTTACATCCTTCAAATCATTATATTGCGCAATATTTCGCACCTTATTCCGCGACAACTCGCTATAACGCCGACTCATTTCCGCCACCACCCAGCGCAAAGCAATCGCCGCCTTCTCCGGCTCCTCAATCACCGGCGCCAACAAATGCGGAATATTATTATAACTCGTCAACTCCACCCGCTTCGGATCAATCAAAATCATCCGCAAATCCTTCGGCGAATTCTGATACAACAACGAAATCAAAAAAGTATTCATCGCCACCGACTTCCCACTTCCCGTCGCCCCTGCAATCAAAAGATGCGGCATCGTTTCCAAATTCGCAATCACCGGCTTACCCGAAACATCGCGGCCCAAAGGAAAAGTCAGCTTCGATCGTGCATCCGTAAACTCCGCCGACTCCAAAATCTCCCGCAACTTCACAATCGCGCGATACTCATTCGGCACCTCAATCCCCACCAAAGATTTTCCGGGAATCGGCGCCTCGATCCGAATCCTCTCCGCCGCCAACGACAACGCCAAATCATTCTTCAAACTCGTAATCTTCGACAACTTCACCGCTTCATGCGGCTTCAAAGTATACTGAATCACCGTCGGCCCCACATTCACCTCATGCATCGCCACATCAATCGAAAACTGCTTCAACTTCTTCTTAATCGTCTCCGCATTCTTCACCAAAGACTTCTCATCCACCTTAATCTCACTCGTTCCCGACTCCAACAAATCCAAAGATGGAAACTCCCACTCATACTCCGGCTCAAGCTCCGCCTCCATCTCACTCCGCGACAAATCCTCCACTACCTCATCCACCACATCCGCAAAAGACATTTGCTTATCATCCTCATCCTCCTCATGAATCACATGATCCACCTTCTTCCCCTCACCCAAAAGCGCCTTACGAATCATCACCTCCGGCTCCTTCTCAACCTCTTCCACATCACCTTCAATCAACTTCGGCGCATCCGACCTCACCAAAACCTTCTTCTTTTCCCGCGCCACCTCAATCTTAATATCCGGCACAAGGAAAGCAAAAAGCTCCCGCATCGAAATCTCAAACAACAACAAAATCGCAATCAAAAACATCGCCACAAAAATCACCGCCGCGGCAATTTGATTCATCGACAAAACCTGCAGAAAAATAAAATTCGTCACAAAACCCGTATACCCACCATAAGTCCCATTCGCCGCATAATTCCGAATCTCCTCAATCGGCACCGACAAATGCAAAACACTCAACACCGAAACCATCAACAAAAAAATCCCCAAAATCCGCGACGCCGTAAACTGCACCTTCTGCGAAAAAAACAACATCCCCGCAATCAAAACCAAAAGCCCCGGCACAATATAAACCCCAAACCCAATCACCGGCCTAAACAAAGACAAAAACAACTCGCCGACTACCCCAAACGCACCTTGGATACTCAAAATCGTCAAAATCCCCAAAGACAAATAAGAAATCGCCCAAATCTCCCGTGCCACCGCCGGATCAACTTTCAAATTAATACTCCGCCTCTTCACACCACGCGTGCGCAAAGACTTTCTCCTACCTTTTCTTAATGAGGGCATAACTTAAGTATACAATTTACAGCTTACAATTTACAACTTACAAATTCTAATTTGTAATTTCTAATCTCTAATCTATAATCTGTTCATGATAAAAACCCGCTTCGCCCCCTCCCCCACCGGTTACCTCCATGTCGGCGGTCTCCGCACCGCACTTTACGCCTACCTTTTTGCTCGCCAAAACAAAGGCAAATTCATTCTCCGCATCGAAGACACCGACCAAGAACGCTTTGTCGAAGGCGCAGTCGAAAACCTCATTCGCACACTCAAATGGCACGACCTCACTTATGACGAAGGCCCAATTTTACGCGACGACGAAACAATCGAAGAAATCGGCGAAAACGGTTCCTACATCCAATCAAAACGCACCGAACTTTACCGCGAACAAGTCCAAAAACTCCTCGACACCGGCCACGCCTACCGCTGCTTCTGCACCAAAGAACGCCTCGAAGAAATGCGCGCCCAAAAAGTCGCCAGCGGCCAACC
>CAZVOZ010000010.1:0-12168 GCA_964629065.1 uncultured Candidatus Peribacteria bacterium | reverse complement strand
GCACCAAAGAACGCCTCGAAGAAATGCGCGCCCAAAAAGTCGCCAGCGGCCAACCAACAATGTACGACCGCAAATGCCTCGACCTCCCCGAATCGGAAATCGCCAAAAACCTCGCCGAAGGAATTCCCTTTGTCATTCGCCAAAAAATCCCTTACGAACTGATCAAATTCAAAGACCTCATTCGTGGCAATGTCCAATTTCACGGCAAAACCATCGACGACCAAGTCCTCATGAAATCCGACAACTTCCCAACCTACCACCTCGCCAATGTCGTCGACGACCACTTCATGGAAATCACCCATGTCATCCGCGGCGAAGAATGGCTTCCTTCCACACCAAAACACATCGCTCTCTATCACGCTTTCGGCTGGACGCCACCAGAATTCGCCCACATTCCCCTCCTATTAAACGAAGACCGCACCAAACTCTCCAAACGCCAAGGCGATGTCGCCGTCGAAGAATACATCAAAAAAGGCTACCTCAAAGAAGCCATCATCAACTTCATCGTCTTCCTCGGCTGGAATCCTGGAGCCGGCGAAACCCGCGAAATCTTCACCCTCCAACAACTCGAAGAAATCTTCACCCTCGACAATGTCCACAAAGCCGGAGCAGTATTCAACCTCGAAAAACTCGACTGGTTCAATTGGCGTTGGCAAAAGCAAAAACACAACGAAAAACTCCAAACCATCGCCCTCGAAATCGACCCATCCGTCGAAATCACCGAAGACAAAAAAGGCCAACTCTCCTTCAAATTCAGCGATCCAACAAAAGAAGAAAACTTCTACCAACAGCGCGGCAAAATCCTTCAAACAATTTGCGCCAACCACCTCGACACAAAACTCCCCGAAGAAACTCTCCTCAAAGCCCTCAACACCATCGAAGAAAAAATCCTTCGCGAGCCAAAAGAAGTCAACGAACATCTCGCCTTATTCAGCCACTTGCCAAATTACAAAAAGGAGTTATTGACTCATGAAAAAATGGGTGTAGACTTAAATCAAGCACTTGCAAATCTGCAAACTGCCAAGGAAAACCTTGAAAAACTGACCGACTGGACACTTTCTGCGATTACTGCAGTTTTGATGGCCACTATCGAGCAACTCGGCGTCAAAAACGGCCAACTGCTCTGGCCACTACGCAGTGCATTAAGTGGACTGGAATTCTCTCCTGGCGCCTTCGAAATCGCATGGGCACTAGGCAAGGAAGAAACCTTAAATCGTATCAATCACGCACTACAAAATGAACTTTGAAGACCTCGAACATATCGTTGAACACCTTCTCGACAACTGCAAATGCGTCAATTGCAAAAAAACTTTTGAAGTATACGAAGTTGCCGTAACCGCTTGCACACGCGACGAAGCCTTGCTCACTCTCTTCTGCGAAAAATGCGAAATCGAAACCATCGTCACAACTTCCCTCACACCAACGATCGAAATCCGCCACCAAGGCCGCCCACACCAAGGCATTAGCAACAATGATGTCCTCGACATCAAAAATTTCCTTTCCGCCTTTGACGGCGACTTTAAAAAAATATTCAATAGTAAGGAAAAATGAAACCTCCGAAAGCGCTTAAAAAAGATGAAATGCAAGGAAAGGAGTCGCGACCGACGGAGGCGTATAGTTTAATACGACGAGGAGGGAGCGACGAACTTGACATAGCAGGTCGCTTTTTTAAGCGCTTTCTTCCCCTCCTCCTAATCCTCGCCACATTTAGCGCCTGCCAAGCCGTCGACGACGCCAAAACTTCCGTCAACAATGTCAAAGACAAAGTTGTCGAAACCAAAGACAAAGTCGTCGAAACCGCCGAAGACATCGAAAACGCCAAAGACGCCATCAACGCAATCGTTGAATAATGGAAACATACCTCGACCTGGTCCACGCCAAAGCCAAAGCTCATCCCCAACGCATCGTTTTTCCTGAAAGCACGGAACAGCGCACTCTTCATGCAATCGAAGCAATCTTGAAACAACAGCTCGCCATCCCCATCCTTTTGGGTAGTCGGGAAAAAATCGCCGCGCGCATCGCCGAACTAAACCTCCACATCGACCTCACAAACCTCGAAATCCACGACCCCGAAACTTCCCCATTCCTCAACGAATTCGCCACCCACTACTTCGAAATACGCAAACACAAAGGCATCACCAAAGAACAAGCCGAACAAACCATTAAAGACATCTATTATTTCGGCACCATGCTCGTCGCGCAAAATCACGCCGACGGCCTCGTTTCCGGCGTCGAAGTCACCACTGCCGGCTCCATTCGCGCCGCCCTCGAAATCCTTCGCCCCAGCGAAAAATTCCACAAAGTCTCCGGCCTCTTCATGATGGTCCTCGAAGAACGCCTCCTTTTCTTCGCCGATTGCGCCATCAACATCGACCCAACTGCCGAAGAACTCGCCCATATTGCCATCGACAGCGCCCAAACCGCCCAAAAATTCGGCATCAAACCCAAAGTCGCCCTCCTCTCTTTCACCACATTCGGCGAAAAAGAAAATGGTGAAAAAATCCGCCAAGCCCTTCAAATAGCCAGAAAACTCCAACCCGAACTAATCATCGACGGCGAAATCCAAGTCGACGCCGCCCTCGTCCCCACCGTCGCCGCCCAAAAATGCCCCAAATCCCAAATCCAAGGCGACGCCAACATTCTCATTTTCCCCAATCTCGAATCCGGAAACATCGCTTACAAACTCGTCGAACGCCTCGCCGGCGCTCAGGCTCTCGGCCCAATCCTTCAAGGCCTCGAAAAACCCATCAACGACCTCTCCCGCGGCTGCAACTTCCATGATATAGTCAACCTAACAGCAATCACCGCCTGCCAAGCCACTGATTAGTTAACCCTCAACTAATGACTGCAGAAATCGACATTCTCAACATTCCGGCTTTTCAACGCAAAAAAAGCATCGCCGCCAAAGCCAAAACCACCACCACTCCCAAAAAAACCAAACCGCAAAAAATCGAACGCCTTCCACGCGAACTCGCAAAGTGCGGCACCTGCGAATGCTATTTTGACAACATCAAAGTCGCCATCATCAAACTCACCAAACCCCTCCGCCTCGGCGACAGCCTCCTCATCGAAAACACCGAAGGCCTCTTCCGCCAAGAAGTAAAATCAATGCAAATCAATCGCAAAGAAGTCCGCCTCGCCACCACCGGCAGCGAAATCGGCATCAAAGTCGCCATGGAACCAAAACTCGGCGGCCAAATTTACAAAGCCCTCTAAATGAGCAATATCTTAGTCATCAACTCCGGCTCCTCCAGCCTCAAAGCCAAACTCTTCGACAAAAAACTAAATCCCCTACTAGACTTTTTCATCGAAGACACAACAATCCCCAAAGCAATCAAACTCCTCTTCCAAACCCTCGACGAAAAAAACCTCACTAAAGACATCACCAAAATCGCCCAACGCGTCGTCCACGGCGGCGAAAAATACCACGCCCCCACGAAAATCACCCCAAAAATCCTCGCCGAAATTAAAAAACTCTCACCCCTCGCTCCCCTCCACAATCCCATCAACATTCAAAGCATCGAAACCACCGCCAAATTCCTCCCCAAAATCCCTCAATTCGCCATCTTCGATACTGCCTTCCACAACACCATCCCCGAAAAAGCCTTTCGCTATGCCATCCCCAGCCAATACTACAACGAAAACCACTATCGCCGTTACGGCTTCCACGGCAATAGCCACAAATTTGTCATCGCCAAAACCCTCAAATTACTAAAAAAGAAACGCGCCCGCATCATCTCCTGCCACCTCGGCAACGGCTCATCAATCACCGCCAGCAAAGACGGCCAATCCATCGATACTAGCATGGGCCTAAGCCCGCTCGAAGGCATCCCCATGGGCACACGCAGCGGCTCGATCGACCCAAGCATCATCCTCGAACTAGCCCGCAAAATCGGCATCGAACCCACGAACATCCTCCTCAACAAACAATCCGGCCTCCTCGCCCTCTCCGAACTCAGCTCCGACATGCGCGAAATCTTCGCCGCCAGCCTCAAAAAAGAACCCAAAGCCCTCCTCACCATCGAAATCCTCGCCTACCAAATCGCCAAATACTGCGGCGCTTACTCCGCCGCCCTCGGCGGCCTCGACGCAATCGTCTTCACCGGCGGCCTCGGCGAAAAAGCCTATTACATCCGCGAAAAAGCCTGCAACTACTTCAAATTCCTCAACCTAAAAATCGACAAAAAAGCCAACAAAGAAAACAAAACCCAAATCTCCACCAAAGACAGCAACATCAAAGTCTTCGTCATCGAAACCGACGAAGAACTCCAAATGGCGAGGGAGATTACAACAAATTAAAACTTACAGATTAGAGCTTAGAAATTATTACCTCTTATCTGTAATCTCTAATTTGTAATCTGTTTCCTAAATACTTTCCCCCCGCTCATCACATAAAGCGTATTCGTCGCGCTATCCACATACAAATCACGCAACTCCGAAACTCCATCAAACAAATATTGCGCCTTATAAACCAAATCCCCCGTGCTCGTTTCTTTGCCATACACAAACACTCTTCGCCCCACACCATCCAACACAAACACATCACTCAACTTCTCATTCGTATAAATTCGCGAAGGATTACCAATCTTCGCCGCTGGCGCTTTATTGATAAAGAAATCCACCTTCTCACCAGCATAAAACTTCAAAATTTCACCATTCGCCATCAAAACATAAACAGTACCATCAATCGCAATATCCACTGCCCCTTTCACATCCGTCTTATCAACAATATATTCTTCCGCCACCCCAAACCGCTCCATCGTCCCTTTATAAGTATATTTATAAACCTGCCCTTCATCACCATCCAACATATAAACCCGATTACTATAATCCGCAATCGCCGTTCCTTTGCGGAAATCCCCATCATCCGTATCCATCAAACTCACCGTCCCATCACGCGCTTCCAACATCTTCCCCGCACGCGTCAAAAACACCGTTGAACGCCGTTCTTCAAATCCACTCGCCGAAACAACCACATCACCTTTCTCCAATTCCACCGCATCTTGCACTTCATTTACCAAAATTTCATACAAACTATCCGCACCATACACAAACACCTTTTCCGCCACCGTCGCAAAACCCAAAGCATTGATCGCCGCATCCTTCTCCGCCAAATCCACCACCAACTCCGGCTCCGCAATCCGCTCCACATTATCCAAAGTATCCAAAGTATTCTCAATATCTACCAACAACAAAGTCGCTTTCTCACGATAAATCCCCGAATCCAACACCGACTTTGCATCCAAATAAGCTTGATCCAAAAGATCTCGCGCCACATCTTTATCAAAAGCCGCCTTCGTTTGCGCCTCCGCAATCCGATCTTGCACCGAAGAAAGCACATCATCCAACCTCTCAATCTCATCTTGCTTCGCCTTATGACCACTCGCTAAGAAAATCCCAATCACCAAAACCACAATCAAACCAACCAAAATTATCAAAACTCGATTCTTCGAAGCATCCCCACTACTAAAACGATCACGCACCACTGCGCCAATCCCAGACATCTTGCCACCAATCCCAGACATCGCCGCCAAAACCTTCTTCACTTCCCGCGACCCTCTTTTCTCTCCTTCTCTCCTTATCTCTTTATCTATTTTCCTCTCTTCTCTTTGCTCTACTTCATCTCCTTCTCTCTTTATCTCTTTATCTAACTCAAAGCTCATCCCAATCAAGCCAATTCTTCCCAAAATCTCCGTCGCAATAATATCGCGAACCACATCCAAAGTCTCTGCCGCACTCGTCGGACGAATCGCCTGCGCCAAATCCGTCTTCCCAATATAACGCATCAAACGCGTCGTCGAAAAAATCACAAAATCACGCTCCTCAATCTGACCACTCGCAATCGCCGAAAACAAACTTCCCTCTGCTCGATCTTCGCTCAAACCTTCACTCACCACACTAACATATCGCTTTCTCACCAAATAAGCCTCACTATCACCGGCCTGACTCAAAAAAAGCTGATTCCCACAAACCGCCGCCACAATCATATTGATTTCACCCGTGTGATCCGTCCCTTTCGATTCTTTAAACTCCTTCAAACCTTCATTCGCCGCTCTCAAAGCCGCTTCAAACCGCGCATAAGGCTCCTCCGCCAAATTCTCAAAAAACACGGTTTGCAAAGTATCAAATAACATCGCGCCCATTTCCTCAGCATAAAGAGGATTATTCAAAATCTCCAAATTCACAAAAATCTGACCGCTCTTTAGACCGTGATCCTGATGCAAATCATAAACATAATTCTCTAAAAAACTATTCTCATCGCGCCCCACAAAAAGAAACTCATAATTCGCTCGCAACAACATAGAAATCTGACCTTTAAAAGATTAAACCGAATATACAAGAAGGCTAAAAAATTGTAAAGATAAAGATCAAAGCCCCATCCTCTTATCTATTTGACTTCTAGATTCTCATCGACTAGAATCGCCGCACATTAATAAGCAGTCACAATGCTCGGAAAACTATCCAAGATCAAAAGACGACGCAAACACGGTTTCCTTCAACGCTTGAAAAAAGCCTTCGGAGTACTCAAAAGCCGCCGTGCCAAAGGTCGCAAAAGATTGACATACAAGAAAGCAGTTAAATAGTTGCTTTGATCAAACAAGCCAGTCGCGTACCGCGCCAATTCATCCCCGTCATCCTTTCAAAAGGAGGCGAAACACGGTCACAATTTTTCATCGTGCGCCTGCGTAAAAATCAAAAGCAATTTTTTCGATTTCGTGTTATCGTCAGTAAGAAAATTGAAAAAAGCGCCGTAAACCGCAATCGCCTTCGCCGCCAAATCTACGAAATCCTCCGCACAAACGACCAAAAACACCACGAAAACTACGACTTAATCCTGATCCCAAAGAAAAACATCCCAAAAGAAAACTTTCAAACCCTCCAAACAGACCTTAAAAACCTTTTAAAACAATATGGATAAATTCAAAAGCATCCTCCGCCAGACCCTCATCTTCCTCGCGATCTTCCTCGTCGTTCATTACATTTTCCAATTCTTCGCCCCACAAGAAGAAGAAATTGCCGGTGGAAATGTCATCCTCCAAACCCAAGACAACGAATACTCGATCTCCAAAACCGTCAATCTTGAAATCAAAAATTACAGCAAAGAAACCATCACTATCCCCAGCACTTGCCCGAAAAACCCCCTCCAAGTTGCTCGTTACGAACAAAACCAATGGGTACCCAAACAAATCGAATCAAAAATCGACTGTAGCGACAACAAAGAAATCGTTCTCGCACCAGGCAAAACAACCCTAATCTCCTACGATTACTGGAACTACGAACTCTTCAACGAACTTGGTCGCTACCGCATCGAGATGGAAAACCAAGGCACAACAATCTATAGTAACGAATTCACCGTCGGCAAAGACGGCATCTTCCGCCAACTTTGGAACAGCGTCATCTACAAACCAATCTACAACACCCTCATCGTCGTCGCCGCTTACTTACCAAACCACAACCTCGGCATCGCCATCATCATCCTCACCTTAATCATCCGCACAATCCTCCTCGCACCTTCACGCAAAGCGATCCAATCGCAAAAGAAGATGCAAGACCTCCAACCGCGCCTCAACGCGATCAAAGAAAAACACAAAGGCGACCAACAACGCATCGCCATGGAAACAATGGCCCTTTGGAAAGAAGCCAAAATCAGCCCAATGAGTAGCTGCCTGCCATTATTACTCCAACTCCCCTTCCTTCTCGCCGTCTTCTATGTCGTCAAAGACAGTATCAATCCCGACAACGCCCACCTCCTTTACACCCAATACAACAACTTCAACCTTTCCGAAATCGACCCGAACTTCCTCGGCCTCGACCTCACAAAAATCAATTTCTACATCCTCCCTTTGATCGTCGGCGCACTTCAATTCGTCCAAATGTACATGATGGTCGCCAAACAAAAGAAACAAGGCAACCAACCAAAACAAAAAGAAATGCAAATGGCCGCCAGCATGATGACCTACATTTTACCAATTCTCGTCGCCGTTTTCACCGCCACACTTCCCGCCGGCGTCGGAATTTATTGGGGAACTTCGACACTTTATGGCATAATCCAACAAGCCTTTATTTTCCGCAACGCTGACAAACACCAAGAAAAAGACGAAGTAAAGGTGCGTGTAATCGAAAAAGACTAACCAAACCACCATGGACCTCGAAGAAATCTTAAAAGAAATCACCGAAACCGTCCTCAACCACCTCGGTACCGAATACGACCGCGTCTCCATCGTCGAAGAAGAAAACAACGAATTTCTCATCAAAATCGACAGCGAAAACCCTAGCCTTCTCATCGGCTACCACGGCGAAAACATGCTTGCCCTCCAACATGTCATCAAAGTCCTCGCTTGGAAACGCTGCCCTGAAAAAAACTTCAACATCCTCCTCGATGTCGACGAATACCGCCAACGCCAAGAAGAAAATGTCCTCAGCTTCGCCAAGCGCAAAATCGACATGGTTCGCAGCACTGGACGCCCTCAAAGCCTTCCACCAATGTCCGCTTACTTCCGCCGCAAAGTCCACCTACATTGCATGGAACCCGGCAACGAAGACATCGAAACCTACAGCGACGGCGACGGCGAACAACGCCATATCGTGATAAAACTTAAAAGCTAAATATGAGTAAACTTCTCAAAATTTTACTCACGGTCACTTTGTTTCTTCAAACAATCAGCCCCACTATTGCGCCAACAGCAATCGCTTTCAACGACATCGACCAAGAAGACAAATACTATCTTGCCATCAGTTACCTCCAAGAAAATGGCATCATCCAAGGCTACCCCGACCAAACCTTCCGCGCCAACCAACCAATCACCAAAGCCGAAGCCCTCAAAATGTCCATGCACGCCTTTGGCCTTTCCGTCGAACCGGCTGAAAACACCGAATGGTTCGCACCCTATGCCGCATTAGCCGCCGAAAAAAACATCATCAACGACGACAATCCCGACAACTTCCACCCACATAAAAAAATCAACCTCGCCGAAACCCTCAAAATCCTCCTCGAATCCTACCAACCCGACCACGACTACCTCACGATCAACGAAAACCTCTTCGCCGACACCCCCGCCGAAGAATGGTTCACCCCATACACCAGCTACGCCGGATCCAAAACCATTATCAATGTCTACCTCAACAATAACATCAACCCCGAACAAGAGATGACCCGCGGCTACTTCGCCGAAATCCTTTACCGTCTCATTAAATCCGCCGAAGGCTTCGAATTCGGCCAAGCCACATTCTATGGCAAAGCCGTCCAAGGCTCCGGCACCGCTTCCGGCGAAACCTTCGACTATAACAAACTCACCGCTGCCCATCGTACTTTACCTTTCGGCACAATCGTCCGCGTTACCAATCTCAATAACGGCAAAACCGTTGATGTAAAAATCAACGACCGCGGCCCCCACGGCGCTGGCCGCATCATCGACCTCTCCGAAGCCGCCTTTGCCGCAATCGCCTCACTCGGCGCCGGCGTCATCCCCGTCCAATACCAAGTAATCACACCATGAACAACATCGTCGAATACCAACCAAGACAGCGCTTATTAAAGCCAAAAACCACCCTTCGCACCGAAACACATAATACCGTGCGTCTACTCATCGGCACCCTCGCCGCGATGATCGTCATTCTCGTAGTCGCCTTCTTTAGCCTCACAAATGCCAGCGCCCAAAAAGGCTACGCCCTAGAACAAACCCAACTCCAAAACCAAACCCTCAAAAACCAACAAGAAGCCCTCGCCGCCCGCATCACCGAAACCGCCACCTTCAACAAAATCCAAACCACTCCCGCCATCCAAACGATGGAAACCTCCACAAATGTGCAGTACATCACCAAAGACGACAACAAAATTTAGTTGACTTTGAGCGGCGAAAATTTATACTGCTCAAGCTACAGAAGCTTCTTTCAGTTTGATGCAATGCAAGGAAACAAGAAGCGACTGCCGGAGCCGTACTGTGCGTACGGCGACAAAGAAGCCTTCGCAGTTGACGCCGCAGTGCGCAAACTGAAAGAAGCTTCTCAATGAGGCGCCATCGTCTAGTGGTTAGGACGCCAGGTTTTCATCCTGGAAACAGGGGTTCAATTCCCCTTGGCGCTACCAACATCAAAAGTCTCCAACGAGGCTTTTTTGATTTACAGAATCAAACCTTGTCAAAAAGAAAAAAAACATGTAGAACCTCATCTTCATTTTATACTTTTCCCCCAAATGGAAACCACAGAATTTGTTGAGGAAGACCAAGAAATTACAAACTTGCGATCAGCTATATCCGCTGAAGTAAACACAATTTTAAAAGGTGTAACCCTAAAACCCCGCTACCACTTTCAACAAGAAGACGGAAACCAATTAACAGAAGATCAGAAACAAGCCCTTAAATCCCTCACAGACACAATAGAAGCTTACTTCAGCGATCCAATTGAAAAACCTCGAACATTATCACCAGAAATCGAAAACGACCCACTATTTAAAAGATTGCTCAGAGAACTTGACCTAGCAAAAAAAGATAAACATAAGAACAAATTCTTCCCCGTACATTCAGACTACGAAGAAGTATATCGAGTTCTGAGAATTGAAGCCGCAAAAATGATCAAAGAATTAAAGCTAAGCGAAGATGAAACTGAAAATCTTTTAACCTTAGCCCTAGCAAACTTCACCAGACGCAGACTTACAGCAATCACAACCACAAAAAACATTCGTGCATCAGGAGAAACGTACATCAGCGCATATGATATCAAAAAAGCCGTAATCGACCTTAGCAAAAAACCTCGCCGCCGCAATAGCAATCCAGATTACATAATCATAGACTTACTCGACCAACTTAGAATTGTCGCTAAACCAAAATCAAAAAAAGATAAGGAGAATCTCATTAAGACAGTTAAAAGATGTTTAAACGAAGCTACAGAAACATTTAATAACATGGTTAAGTATTTCAGAGCTGAAATGGATGCACAAATAGCAAAAGGACTATTAGTCATCGACGAAAACACAGAACCGGAAGTAGGAACTTCCGCAGCAGAACTAGGTGTTGAGGAAATGATTTTAAAAGTATTTACCGAAGGTTTAGATCCGAATTTAAATAGAGAAACCGCCCGAGACATCACCGACTACCAACCGATTTTAGGCATCTTAAAAGAGCTTTTGGATTGTGAGTTCAATGAAACATATCAAAAAGCTCTAGACATTAAAGCATTACTCATAAAGAGTACATTCGAGATCACAAGAAAGGGAAGAAGCATAAGCAGATCAAGCTTAAAGTATCAATATATAGACGATCCAACAAATCCACGCTTCGAAACATTATCAACCAAAGACGCAGAATCCAGTCTCTACGAAATAACCCTACCAAGTGGAAAAACAATCACCGTTAAAAATGATTGGGGTAATCTAAAAACCCCCCAGTCAATCTGGAGAAAACTCCTACTTGAAGACAACGAAAAAGAAATCGATGAACTCTGGGATCTGGCACGAGGACGCATCGTATGTTTTGGCTATACATCAAAGGATTTTAATATTCCAGAAAAACAAGAAGAAATTATCGAACTCACCGACCATTACGCCACAAATCTCAATTTAACAAAAACTGAAAAAGATCGCGCCAATTTAACAGAAAACGAATACACAATCGTCAAACCAAAATTTGGGTCGCCATTCTCAAAGATCGCCATATACTTCATCAAAGATGGCGTCAGATGCGAATTGCAATTCATTCCCGAACAAACTTACAAATTAGAAAAAGCTGTTCATTCACCCCTTAGCTCAAAAGCATACAAGGCATGCCAAGATGCTGAAGTCCTAAGAGAAGCCTGTCCAGAATCAGCAAATCCGCTTTTCCATCAAGCCTTAAACAATTACATTAAACAATGTAAAATTGATCGCATCAAATGCCTAAAAGCTCTTGAAAATATTCTGAATCCTGGAATATTAGCTCTTCCAGCTTTCCCCTCAGAATTAGACATATATGACCCAACAGGCTAAAATCGCCTCATGAGCGATCATCAAATCTACCTCGACCACGCCGCTTCCACCCCACTTCACCCGGAAGTCCTAACAGCAATCCTCGACTACCACCAAACCTCTTTCGCCAACCCCGAATCGATCCACGAAGCCGGTCAAAAAGCCCATCTCGCCGTCGAAAACGCCCGCAACACCTGCGCCAAAATCCTCAACTGCAAACCGCTCGAAAT
>CAZVOZ010000009.1:14967-18150 GCA_964629065.1 uncultured Candidatus Peribacteria bacterium | reverse complement strand
TCCGTCAAACCATCACTATACAAAACCACCAAATCTCCCACCGCCAAATCCAAAGGCAACTCCTTAATCACTTTCGAATTATCCGGCACCATCCCCAAAGCCACACCACCCGCCACAATCGCTTCACAAACCCCCGTCGCCGCCCGATAGACCAAAATATGCTCATGCCCACAACCAACATAACTCATCTTCCGCGTCTTATTATCCCAACACAACATCACCAAAGTCATAAACATCGCCTTCTTCACATGCCGCTTAATATAACGATTCACATTCACCAAAATCTCATACGGACTATCATACAAATCCGCAAACACCGCAATCAACGAATTCACCATCGTCATAATCAATCCCGCCGCCACCCCATGCCCCGTCACATCACCAATATAAATAAAAGTCCGATCGCGCAGCGTAAAAAAATTATAAATATCCCCACCCAACTCCGTCGCCGGCTTCGTCTTCGCCACCAAATCCATCCCCACCAAATCATTCAAAGTCGCCCCCTCCGGCAAAATATCCCTTTGCAACTGAGACGCAATTTGCAATTCCCCAATCATCCTTCGCCGATCCTTAATATCCCCACTAACTTCCCCCAAACTCGCCGTCACCTTATTAAAAAAATAACTCAACACCCCAATCTCATCGATCCTCAAACTAAAAATCTTCTTATAAGGCTTCCCCGCCAATAAATTTTGCACTTCAAACATCAAAGCCTTCAAAGGCCGAAAAAAATGCCACCACAAAAACCCCAAAATCAAAACCAACGCCCCCAAAACCCCATAAACAAAAAACTCAGGCAAAAAGCGATAAACTGTGTACACCAAACCACCGACAATCAAGAAAGCCAAAAAAAACTTCCGCGCCAAACTAATCGTCAAAAACCTCATTCAAGCTCCGTTAAATCCTTCATTGACTTATACAAAGGCACCAAATCCGATAAACCAATCGTCTGAAAAACATCCAACACATGCGCATTCGCACCCACAATCACCAATTGTTGATTCGTATCCTTCAAATTACTATGTGCCTCCATCAAAAACCCAATCCCTTCACTATTAATAAAACGCACATGCGTAAAATCAAACACCAACCTCGTCCCCTTAAAACCCGAAATCAACCCCATCAATTCTTCACGCACATCACTAAACCCCGCCTTATCAAATTCACCAGTAAACTTCGCCACCGTCGTTTTCCCCTCAATCTTCACCTCGATCTTCAAATTAATATTCATATACGGCAATTAACTAATACGCCGCAACTATACCTCAATTCCGCTGACGCACAAAATAAAACATCACCAGCCCCATCAGCAAAAACAACCACGACACCACCGAAACCACCACATCAAATGGTAAAAACAATTTCAAAGCCAAAATCAACATCGTCCCAAACAAAGCCCCCAAAGGCCGCACCACACCATCCAAAAGCTCGCGCGCATCCTCTCGAAAACTATGCTTAAACTCATAAAACGAACAATGATAAGCATTCAAATGTAACACCGTAGTCATCGTAAAATTATTCCGTGCAAACACCGCCATCGGAAAACCAAAAGACAAAAGCAACCCCACCGCACTCACCAAAGTCACTAAACAATGCAACAAGAAAGTCCCCGTCACTCCCAAATAACCAATAATCCGACTGCCCACCAACAACTGCACCACCAAAGCACACACACTAAACAAAATAAAAATCACCCCCAAATCATGAATAAAAGCATGCTCAAACCCACTCCCACCCTCCAAAACCGTCTCACTCGCATTCTCAAAAACCGCCACCGTATACTGAAACTCCAACAAATTAAAAAGCAACCACTGCAAAAATACAATCGCCGCCAAAGTCTTCAAAAAAGCATACTGCTCCTTCCCAACAGCACTCTTTCGAAAACGCGACAAAATATTCGCCCGAGTCTCCACCTCACTCTTCTCATGCTTGCCAAAAAACAATAATAAAAACAAACCCAACAAGGCAAAAATCCATAAAAACAAAAAATTCACACTCCCAAAAACATCCGCCAAACTAATCAAAACCACTCCACCAACCACTCCACCCAAAGTCTCCGCCGCCTCAATCAAAGGAAAAGCCCGCCCACTTTGCTCAGCCACAAACATCCCTTCCACCACGCCACCCAATAAAATTCTCACCTGCAAAACAAACACCGCCACCGTCACAATCAACAAAGCAAAAAACCACACCGTCGAAACCTCATACAAAAAACGCGCCACCAAAAGCCCCAACCCCGCCAACAAAACCGTCACCATCAAAATATTCTCGCGCCGAAAACTGCGCATCAAAACCGCATAAAGCAACGATCCCAAAAAAGAAAACAACGCATTCAAAATCAACAAATAGGGAAGTGCACTAATCCCATAAGCACTCACAAACATCGCCACCAAAACCGTCCACCCCAACACAAACCCCGTACGATAAAAAAACTTCAAACAAAAGCCACGGAAAACTCCGCCACCTTCCCCCTCACGCAAATTTAAAACCCTTCTTAAAATTTCCATTTTTGTTTTTAATATAATACAATAAAAACCACCAAAAATCCACCATGAAACCGCTCTTTCGCCCAATCAAACTCGGTGCTGCCAGCATCATCCTCTCGATCACCGCATTCCTCAGCTACATCGCTGGCATGCTCCGCGACCGCTTCATCGCCACCAACTTTGGCGCCTCTTCCGCAACCGATGCCTACAACGCCGCCTTTCTCATTCCCGACCTCATCTTCAACCTCTTCATCGCCGGCGCACTTTCCGCCGCCTTCATGCCAATATTCTCCGATTACCTTGAAAAAGATCGTCGCGAAGAAGCCCAAACCCTCGCCAACACCGTCCTCACATCGATCACCATTCTCATCATCGTCCTCAGCATCATCGCTTATTTCCTCACACCAATCCTCATTCCATACGCCGTCGGCGAACTCAATCCCGAACTCCAACCCCAAATCATCCACATGACCCGCGTCATGCTCATCTCCGCGATCTTCTTCGCCATCAGCAACACCCTCGGCAACATCCTCATGACCTACAAACACTTCCTCTCGTACTCACTTTCGCCCGTTCTCTACAACTTCGGCATCATCGCCGGCATACTTCTTTTAAAAGACCAATACGGCATCTATTCCGCCGCTTATGGCGTAATCATCGGCGCCGTGCTTCACCTTCTCATTCGCCTCATCGACCT
>CAZVOZ010000009.1:2027-14867 GCA_964629065.1 uncultured Candidatus Peribacteria bacterium | reverse complement strand
CTTATGGCGTAATCATCGGCGCCGTGCTTCACCTTCTCATTCGCCTCATCGACCTTCGCCAAACCGAATACAAATTCCGCGCTCAACTCGCCGTCAAAACCGAAGGCTTCAAAAAAATACTCAAACTAATGTGGCCGCGCGCCCTCAGCCTCGTCGCCAACCAAATCAACCTCACCACTTACGGCATCGTCGGCATCGCCATGCTCGAAGGCGGATTTTCCGCATTCAATTACGCCCGCAACCTCCAAAGCGTCGCCGTCAGCCTCTTCGGCATCGCCATCGCCACCGCCGCATTCCCCTTCATAAACTCCGCCGCCAGCCAAGAAAACAAACCTCTCTACACCAGCCACATCCAAATCGCCATCCAACGCATCCTCTTTTTCACCCTCCCTTCCGCCGTCGGCATCGCCCTCCTCGCAGAACCAATCGTCGCCTTCATCCTCGGCGGCGGCGTCTTCCAAGCCAACGAAATCTCCCTCACCGCCATCCTCCTATTCGCCTTCGCCCTTTCCATCCCCTTCGAATCCCTCACCCACATCCTCACTCGCGCCTTCTACGCCCGCAAAAACACCCTCACGCCAATGTTCATCAGCCTCATCAGCGTCGGCTTAATGGTCTTCATCACTACCCAAATCGCTCCAAAATACGGCATCCAATGGTTCGCCTACGGCTTCTCCCTCGGCTTCCTCCTCCACACCACTCTTTCTATTCTCGTTCTCACTCCACACCTCAAAAGCTGGCAACACCTCCGATTTTTCAAAAGCCTCACCAAAACAATTTTCGCATCCGCCCTCATGGCCCTCACAATTTACCTCACGCCTGACCTTCAAATCATCCTTCGCATCGCCTTCGGTGGCGGACTATTCCTCCTAATCAGCCACATCATAAAAACAGAAGAAATGCAAAGCCTCAAAATCATCACCAACCGCATTTTCAAACGCTCATGAAAAAAATCTCACTAATTATCCCATTCCTTCTCGTAATCCTTCTCGCCGCCAAAGCTTATAAACACTTCGAATTAAACCAAATTCACCAAGCAAACCAAACCACCGTCGAAACCGCGCGCCAAAACCCCGAACAATCCTACCTCGAAGTCCCCTTCATTTGCCAAGCCCCACTCGAAACCGAAGCCAATTGGGTCTTCCACGAAGAAAGCTGCGAAGAAGCCGCCCTCCTCCAAGCCTACAACTACCTCACCAACACCGAAACCACCAAACAACAATCCCACGAAATCATCCTCGACATGATCGCTTGGCAAGAAGAAAACATGAACTCCCACCACGACCTCTACGACGACGAAATGAAACAATTCATCACCGGCTATTACAACCTCCCCGAATCCGCCGTCCAAATCATCCCCAACGCCACAATCGAAGATATCGAACAATCAATCGCCACAGGCACACCCGTCATCGCCGGCCTCAGCGGCGAAATCCTCAACAACCCATATTATCCATATCCCGGCTACCACATGCTCCTAATCACCGGCTACACCGCCGACAAATTCATCACCAACGACAACGGCACTCGCCGCGGCAAAGACTTCTCCTACGACAAAGAAACCTTCATGCAAGCCCTCAAAGCCAGTGGGGGATCGATCATCATCCTAACTCTCTAGCTCCACCTTCACACACCCTCCAACCACCGCACACTTTACCGCCGCAAAATCCAACGCCTCATCCAACTTCACCGCCAAATTAGGCAAAACCACTCCATCGCCACCCAAAAACAACGGCGCATAATACAAAATTACCCGATCTGCCAAACCCAAACGCAGAAACTCTTCATGCACCCGCGCCCCACCCTCAACAAACAAACTCTGCACCCCATAATCGCGCTTCAAACGAACCAAAACCTCGCCAACATCCCCACTCATCACCACAACATTTTCATCACGCAAAACCTTCGCCTTCACCGGCAAATCACCATGACTCAAAACCACGCGCAAAAACTTCTTCCCCTCGAAACCCTCCGCCAAACCTAATTCACAATCATCCTTCCTCACCGTTTCCGCCCCCACCAAAACCGCATCGCAAAAACTCCTTTCTATTTTCGCATCCGCCCGCGCCTCCTCCGAAGTAATCCACTTCGACCGCCCCACAAAATCCTGCATCCGCCCATCCAAACTCATCGCCGCCTTCAACACCACATACGGCATCTCACTCCCACTCGCATCCTTCAAAAAAGGCCCATTTAAATCCAAAATCTCACCCACAAGCTCCTCATCATCAATAAACTCAACTTTTAACTTTTCACTTTTAACTCTTAACTTCTCCAATGGATCCACACTCCCCACCACCACCCTCCTCACTCCCGCCTCCGCCAAAGCCTCCGCACACGGCCCCGTCCGCCCAAAATGCGAACACGGCTCCAAAGTGACATAAACATCACAACCTTCCGCCCGCATCCCCAATTTCCGCAAAGCATCAATCTCCGCATGATCCTCACCAGCCTTCCGATGAAACCCCTCCGCCACAATCACCCCATCCCTCACAATCACACAACCAACACAAGGATTCGGCGAAACCAATCCGCGCCCTTTTCGCGCCAATTCCAAAGCCCGCCGCATAAAATCTAAATCACTCATACATGTTTCAAAATATGTCCCATCTTCTCTTTTTTTGTCTGCATATACTTCCGTGAAATTTCATTCATCGGCAATTCCAGACTCACCCTCTCCACAATCTCTAAACCATACCCCTCCAAAGCAACCACCTTCGTCGGATTATTCGTCAACAAACGCAAACGACATAACCCAATATCCGCCAGAATCTGCGCCCCAATCCCATATTCCCGTAAATCAGCCTCAAACCCTAACCGCACATTCGCCTCCACCGTATCCAAACCATCCTCCTCCTGCAACTTATAAGCCTTAATCTTATTTACTAAACCAATCCCACGCCCCTCCTGCCCGCGCAAATACAAAACCACACCGCGTCCTTCATCCGCCACCGCCTTCATCGCCGCATCAAATTGCAAACCACAATCACACTTCAAAGAATGAAACACCTCACCCGTCAAACATTCACTATGCACCCGCACCAAAACTTCATCACTCTCTTTCCAAGCCCCCTTCGACAACACCACATGCTCATCGCCATTCAATCTATTCCGAAACACCTTTAAATCAAAATCACCAAAATCCGTCGGCAAAACCGTCTCCGCCATCAAATCCACAAGCCGCTCCATCCTCCGTCGATACTCAATTAAATCCTTAATCGTCACCACCGGCAAACCATGCTTTCGCCCAAACTCCACCAACTCATCCCTGCGCATCATCTCACCATCCTCACGCGAAATCTCACACAACATCGCCACCGGCTTCTTTCCAGCCAAAATCGCCAAATCCACCGCCGCCTCTGTATGCCCTGCGCGCACCAAAACTCCACCTTCGCGCGCTCGCAAAGGAAAAATATGACCCGGCCGCGCAAAATCCTCAGGCACAGCCGTCAAATCACACATCGCCAAAACAGTCTTCGCTCGATCTGAAGCCGAAATTCCCGTCGAAGTCCCTTCTAAATAATCCACCGACACCGTGAAATTACACTTCGTCGACTCCGTATTCCGCAAAACCATCGGATGAAAATCCAACCGCTCCGCGATTTCACCAGAAAGAGGCGCACAAATCAATCCGCGCCCCTCTTTCGCCATAAAATTCACATCCTCCGCCTTCACCATTTCCGCCGCCATCACCAGATCACCTTCATTCTCCCGACTTTCATCATCCAAAACCACCGCCATTTTACCAGCTCTTATCGCCTCAATTGCATCTTCAATTTTATCAAACATGTTTCAGGAACTTTACACTGAAAATCTGGCAAAACCTTTCACCGCAGACCCATGCCCAGCCAAAAGCTGCTCAATCGTTTGCTCCGGATTCTTCACAAAAGCTTGCTTCGTCAAAGCATTATCTTCTCTAAACTTCTTCTCCTTGCCCATCATAATTTTCTCAATAATTTCCGCTGGTTTACCTTCATTTGCCAATTGTTCAGTCCAAATTGCCTTTTCACGCGCTACCAAATCCTCTGAAACTTCCTCTGGAGAAAGAACCTTAGGACCAGTCGCCGCCGCATGCATCGCTACATCCTTTGCCAACTCCTCATTTCCACCTTCCAAAGCAACAATCACACCAATCTTTTTATTTGAATGCACATAACCACCAACAGAAGAACCTTCCAAAACCGCCATATCTTCCACTTTCAAATTCTCACCCAATTTCAAAACAGCATCTTTAATTTCCGCCAAATCATCCTTATTCCCTTCATTAACTTCACCAGACATCACTTTTTTCGCAATTCCTACTAACAAAGCAGAAAAATCATCACTCTTCGCCACAAAATCCGTTTCACAAGCCACTTTCACCATCGCAATTTTCCCACCTTCGCTATAAACACCAACCGCACCTTCACCAGTCGAACGACCTGCATTATCTGCCGCCTTCGCTTCACCCTTTTTACGCAAAATATCCACCGCCATTTCATAATCACCATTCGCTTCTTCCAAAGCCTTTTTACAAGCAGTAATCGACACACCAGTCGCGTCGCGTAATTCCTTCAATTGCTCCATTGAAACAGCCATAATAATAAAAAGTTAAAAACTATTTTTTGGTACGAACCGCATCCGCAACTTCTGACAACAAGTAAGTCAAAGACTTCAAAGCATCATCATTTGCTGGAATTGGGAAATCCGCATCATCCGGATCAGAATTAGTATCCACCAAAGCTACAATTGGAATCTTCAATTTTCTCGCCTCCTTCACTACAACATTATCACGCACCGTATCGACCAAAAATACCGCACTTGGCAAATCCGTAACGCTCTCCACACCACCCAAAGACGCTTGCAAGCTATCAATTACTTTATTCAACTTCGCCGCCTCCTTTTTAGTATATTTTGAAAACTCACCAGTTTCTTTTTGTTGCTTCAAATCAGCCAAATAACGAATCCTCATTTTAATAGTTGAAAAATTCGTCAACAACCCCGGAATCCATTTCGCCACAACGAAAGGCATATGAGCCTCCGTCGCCAAATCACGAATCAAACCCAATGATTGAGGTTTTGTACTAACAAAAAGTACCTTCTTTCCTTCCGAAACCAACTTCTTCAAATACTCTTTCGCCTTCTCTAAATGAGCGGCCGTCTTCTCCAAATCCAAAATATGAATCGCATTTTTCTCCGTATAAATGAACTTCTTCATTTTCGGATTCCACTTTTGCGTCCGATGCCCAATGTGTACGGCATTCTCGAACATCTTCTTTACAATTTGATCTGACATAATCCTTGGGGTTTACCATCCACTTTCCCTTTAACCTACGGCATAAACTCCTTTTTACCAGAGCAGGATTTCGTAGAGAAAAAATGAACTTTTAAATAAGTGCCGAGATATTAACGAAAAGTATTTAAAAAAACAAGAGATCATGCTATAATTAGACCAATTTAAAACAAAAATCCGCCAATGTCGGAAACCTCGAGCGACAAAACAAAAATCACCATCACCCTTCCGACAAACGCCTATTTCATGTCCGGAATTCGTGATTTCACGCTAAATATGATCAAAAACACCACTGACTTCCCAGAAAAGTGGGCCTTTCGCTTTCAATCAGTCGTTGACGAACTCTGCAACAACGCCATCGAATACGGCTCCTCACCAGGCAGCGAAATTCGCATCACATTCATGTGCGAAAAAGACGACTTCATCTCCATCACCGTCGAAGACACCGGTACAGGCAAAGAAAAAATGACCGCCGCCAAACTCCTTCAACTATTCAACGAACGCCATGCGCCGCAGTACACCTTCACAGGAATCCGTGGCCGCGGCCTCGTCAAAATAGTAGGGGAGTGGACCGATGAAATTCACTTCGAAGATCGCACCGGCGGTGGATTAAAAATTACCGTCAAGAAATTCCTCAAAAACACCCGCGCCAACAGCCCGAGCAACTCTCTGGAAATGGCCGATCAGACCAAAATTACCATCTAACATTTTAAAAATGACCGAAGCAACTGTCCAAATCGAAGAACTTACCAATTCCACAGGCAAACCAATCCGCGTAATCAAAATCTCTGGCCAACTCGACGAAAGCAATGTCGACGAAAAAGTCCAAGAAATTTACAAACTAATCGAAGCAAACCCGAGTGGCCTCAACCTCATCTTCGACCTCGAAGCCCTCGAATACATGAACAGTAAATCAATCGGTTACCTCACCGACATTTACGGCAAAGTAACCGAAAGCGGTGGCTCCGTCGCAATCATCAAAGCACGCCCAAACATTTTAGACATCCTCCAAGTCGTTGGCCTCACTCAATTAATCAAAACTTACAACAGCCGCGAAGAAGCACTTGGTCAAACTACCGCCGCCGCACCAGCACCCGAACCAGTTGTTGCCGCACCAATGGCCGCTGCGCCAGTGACCGTTGCACCTACTCCCGTTGCACCTACTCCGGAACCAGCCCCAGCACCCATGCCCGCCCCAACACCAGTTGCAAGCATGCCCGAAGAACCAATCCAACCAGCAGCCCCAATCGTCGAACCAACACCAGTAATACTCGAACCAACGGCTGAACCAGCCCCAATCGAAATGCCAGCCCCAACTCCAATGCCGACTCCAGTTGAACCAGCCCCAACTCCTCAACCCCCAACCGACCCCAACCAAACCGGAACATTCACAATTTAGCCCCTAGTTTTCTAGTTCTCTAGCTTTCTAGCTTTATCTATGATTGTCCTCCTCGCCACACTCGCCTCCGCCATCCCCGTCGCCGTGTGGCTTTCGGTTTTCTTTAACAAAAACGAAAAGGGCAAAAAACAAGTCATCCTCATTTTCCTCCTCGGCTGCCTCACCGCGCCTGCCCTCCTCGGCCTCCAACACCTCTGGAGCATTTTCCCAAACTTCGACCTCGCCAACCTGATCGAAAACGGCGCCTCCAACCAAACCCTCAAATTCATCCTCACCTTCACGCTTTTCGCCGCGATGGAAGAATTAATCAAACTCTATGTCATCAAAGCCGTCGACGAACGCACCCTTTTAATCCAAACCGTCAACGACGCCGTCAAATACTCCGTCGTCTCCGCCCTCGGCTTCTCTTTCATTGAAAACGCATACTACCTCTATCAATTCTGGCCCCAACTCTCCACCGGCGAATTCTTCGGCCTCTACATTTTCCGCTCCGTCTTCACCTCCTGCGCCCACATCATCTTCTCCGGCATTTTCGGCTACTACTATGGCATCGGCAAATACTCCATTGTCATGACACATCACGAAAAACTCAGTAACGGCATCAGCCAAACCACAAAATGGATCGCCAAACTCTTCCACCTCCCACTCAGCGAAGGCTTCCGCCAAAAAACCGTCCTCAAAGGCCTCTTCATCGCCATCGCCATCCACGCCGCCTTCAACTTCCTTCTCCAAGTCAACAAAACCCTGCCCGTCATCATTTT
This sequence comes from uncultured Candidatus Peribacteria bacterium, assembly GCA_964629065.1. Lineage (GTDB taxonomy): Bacteria > Patescibacteriota > Gracilibacteria > UBA1369 > LOWO2-01-FULL-3 > CAYORB01. The sequence continues at coordinate 7,435 of CAZVOZ010000009.1, read as the reverse complement.
CGTCATCCTCGGCTACCTCTATCTTCGCCTTCTCCTTAGCCGAAAATCCGGCCACCTCATCCTCACCGAAGACATCACCACCAAAGCCGTCTCCACCATTCCAAAAAAAGACAAAGAAGTCGTCATCGAACTCCTCGGCATGTGGTTCCAACAAAAACGCTTCGTCGATGTCCTCCACATCTGCGAACGCCTCCTCGAACGCGACCCCGACAACCGCGTCGTCAAACTCTTCCAAGCCCGCGCCCTAGACGAAATCGAAGGCACAACCCCATACAAAAAAATCCTCAGCACCATGTTCAAAACCCACACTGACATGGACGAATACAGCCGCAACATCATCAGCAAATACACCACCGAAAAAGAAGAATTCGAAAAAGCCAAGAAAAAAATCAAAGCCCTCGTCGAAAAAGAAGGCCGCATCTTCATTGACCCCAGTGGAAAAACAAATTAAAACTTAAAGATTAAAAATAAGAATTAATAAATTTCTAATTTGTAATTTCTAATTTGTAATTTAGACTGATTTTATGAATCAGGCTAACATCGCCCTCGTTTTTGACTGGATGACCAACCAAGGCGGCGCCGAACGCGTCAATCTTGCCTTGCACCAAATGTTTCCCGACGCGCCAATTTTCACCTCCGTCTACAATTCCAAAAAACTCCCCGGCTTCGAAAACGCCAAAATCAAAACCTCCTTCATCCAAAAACTCCCTTTCGCCAAAACCAAACATCAACTCTATTTGAAATTGATGCCATACGCCTACGAACAATTCGACCTCAGCGAATTCGACATCGTCATCTCCAGCTCCCACGCCTGCGCCAAAGGCATCATCACCAAACCCGAAACCCTCCACATTTGCTACTGCCACAGCCCCATGCGCTACGCTTGGGACAATTGGCACAGCTACATCGACGAATACAACATGCCGCGCCCCTTAAAATTCTTCGGCAAACTCGCCATCCACAAACTCCGCATTTGGGATCGCCTCAGCGCCGAACGCGTCGACCACTTCATCGCCAATTCCAAAACCACCCAAAACCGCATCCACAAATACTATCGCAAAACCTCCAGCGTCATCCATCCACCCGTCAACACCGACCAATTCCAAATCAGCGATAGCCCCAAAGACTACTTCCTCGCCATCGGCCGCCTCACACCTTATAAAAAATTCGACCTCATCATCAAAACCTTCAACAAAACCGGCCTCCCACTAAAAATCGTCGGCAGGGGAGTCGCCGAACAAGAACTGCGCCGCATCGCCAAACCAAACATCGAATTCCTCGGCTTCGTCCCCGAATCCCAACTCGCCCCACTTTACGCCAACGCCCGCGCCCTCATCTTCCCTCAAATCGAAGACTTCGGCATCACACCCCTCGAAGCCATGGCCAGCGGCCGCCCAGTTATCGCATTCCAAAAAGGCGGCGCCCTCGAAACCGTTATCCAAGACCAAACCGGCTTCTTCTTCAAAGACCAAACCGAAAACTCCCTCATGCACGCCCTCAACCAATTCCAAAAAATCGAACGCACCTTCTCACCCCAAAAAATCCGCACCCACAGCGAAAAATTCTCCACTCAAAACTTCCAAACCAAACTCCACAAATACATCGAAGAAAAGTGGGAAAAGCACTTAAACCAATAAAAATAAATATGATTCATAAAAAAGCACCCCTTATTCTTGTTACTGCAATTATAACTTTTTCAATAAGTCATCTCGCCTTTACCAAAGATCAACAAACATGCTTATCACAATATGAAATCAACGAACCTTATGAAAATGGCAGTAAATCAATAATTTTCACATATCCTTGCGATTGGGTCCTGCAAAACTCTTGGAATCTACCCTCTAATGCAGATGGATCCAATGATTCAGCTACAATTTCCACCAAGGATGGCCACGCTAGTTTTCATTACCCCGCTAAAGAAATTAAAATTAAAGACATCACACCCCAAGTAGAAACAATCACCCTTCAAAATCAAGAATTTCCCATCTCCAAATATCATTACAAAGATCAGTATGACGAAGAAATGATCATGATTATCGACATGGGTACTGAATTAAACGAAACTGGCAAGGATATTATGTTCAGCTACACAAATAATAAATATGAAAGAGATTTGTATAAAATAGCCAGAAGTCTAAAATTTTAAGTTTCGCCTAGATAAAGAACGAAATAAACACATTCACCACCGCCCAAGCCACCGCCATAATCACAATCCCACCCACACTATACATAATCGCCTTCTTCCCGCGATCCTTATCTTCCGAAATCCCCGCAAACATATACAAATAACCACCATACACAATCCCACCCACCGCCGCCAACGCCCCCAATTGCACCACAAACTCCAAAATATACCGCACATAATACGGCACCATCCACAACTTAATATCACCCGTTTTCACCGCACAACCAAGAATAATACGAACATAATTATCATCCCGTTGCGCAGGATCTTTAGCGCCAAATTTCTCTTTCGCATCATCTGGTTTCATATTCACCTGTTTAAGTTCAGCAAGACATTGAGCGACAGTTAAATTCGTGGCCGGTAAAATTGAAACCTTAGTTTGAGTTGGCGAAGCTCGACCAGCCCAAGCGTCAGAATCTTGCTTATACTTCTGCGCGTTTTCTCGGTAATTATCAGCCGCCTGCCTATACGCTTCAGCCGACACATTATCACCAGCTTGCTGAGCTTCTGCTGCTCGCTGATCCATCAAGCCAGCACGAGTTTCAGAATATTCAGCCCGAGCCGCTGCCTCGCCAGCACGACTATTCATTGCCTCAACATAAGCTGGATCAACACCATCAGAAACAGGAGGCAAAGAATTAAAATCAGGGGCTTCATAGCTAGAAGAATCCTTTAAAGCACTATCTGCATCAGGAGAAGCACCCATAATATCATTAACTAAACCTTCACGATCATTGGCTGATCTCAAATCATCAAGCATTTGGTCCGAATTTGCAGGTTTATTCGGAACCATCTTCAAAATATCATCAACCTCATCCGCCACCGCCATCGGCGCCGCGAATAAAAACGCTATCAAACTGATCAAAATCATTTTTTTCATCCCCAAATTATACCACAAAAGACCATCAAAAACCACCCATGACAACTTTTGACTTTTAACTCTGAACTTTTCCCTATACACTGCCTTCATGAAAACTCCACTCATCGCCATCGTCGGCCGGCCAAATGTCGGCAAATCAACCCTCTTCAACCGCTTAATCGGCCAGCGCTACGCCGTTGTCGCCGATGAAGCCGGCACCACCCGCGACCGTATCAGCCACCATTTCGAAATCCAAGAATACAACACCCTCCTCATTGACACCGGCGGCCTCCAAATCGGCAATCTCGAAAACATCGAAGCCGATGTCCAAGCCCAAGCCCACACCGCGATCGAAGAAGCCGACATCATCCTTTTCGTCACCGACGCATCCAACGAACTCACCACCGACGACTTCGCCGCCGCCGACATTCTGCGCAAATCCCAAAAACCCGTCATCTTCATCGCCAACAAATGCGACAACCCCAAAGTCTTCGAAGAAGGCGTCTACAACCTCTACGAACTGGGCTTCGGCGAACCAGTCCGCCTTTCCGCCATTCACAAAACCGGCGTTAGCGACCTCGAACACCGCATCGTCAAAGAATTAAAAACCCAAAAATTCAAACCCGGCGCCCATAAACCAACCAAAGGCCTCCAACAAATCTGCATCCTCGGCAAACCAAACGCCGGCAAATCATCGCTCGTCAACGCCCTTATCGGCGAAAACAAAATCATCGTCTCCGACATCGCCGGCACCACCCGCGACGCCACCGACACCGAAATCACTTACGAAGACAAAAAATACAACCTCATCGACACCGCCGGCCTCCGCCGTCGCGGCAAAATCGAACGCGGCATCGAAAAATTCTCCGCCCTCCGCTGCATCCGCGGCATCGAACGCAGCGAAGTCGTCGTCCTCCTCATGGACGGCAACGCCGGAATCACCGCACAAGATTGCCACATCGCCCAATACGCCCTCGAAGAACACAAAGGCCTCATCCTCGCCATCAACAAAATCGACCTCCTCGAATCCGGCGAAGAAATCCGCAACGCCATCATCGCCAAACTCCGCCGCCGCTTCGCCTTCGTCCCGTGGGCCAAAGTAATTTTCATCTCCGCCAAAGACGGCAAAAACATCTTCCAAATCCTCACACTCTCCGACGAAATCATCGCCGAACGCCGCAAACGCATCCCAACACCCGAATTAAACTCCTTCCTCCAACGCATCGTCCACAAACACCTCCCAACAAGCCCCCAACAAAAAAAGCCCAAATTCATGTACGCCAGCCAAGTCGACATCAATCCACCAAAATTCACCTTCTTCTTCCGCAACCCCAAAAGCCTCCACTTCTCCTACCCCCGCTACCTCGAAAACGAAATCCGCAAACAATACGGCTTCGAAGGCACCTCCCTCCAATTAAACTTCAAAAACACCAATAAAGAAGAGGGGACAGAAAACAAAGAGAAAAAAGCAAAGAGCCGAAAATAGAGTTATCTCCCATCTCCACAAGCATACAATGCCTTAATTCTGGCATCATTAGCAATCCTTCCACAATCAGGTGTATTTTTTTCTGAGCAATTCGCTTGCTTTAAAGCCTTCTTGACCGTTGGGATCACATACCCATCACAAGCATGCCCAAGACTCGGAGATTCTTTAACATTACAACCAGACATCGCAGTCAATGCAACAAAACCAACATTACGACCTACATTTCCTAAATTCATAAAATTAACCTTAAAAATTAAGAAGGCCGTAATATACGGATCAAACCCCAAAAAATCAATCCGTAAAATTCTTATCTTTTTATCTCCTTATCTTTTTATCTTGATAAAATTTTAAAATTTTATCATTCACCACAACTCCATGATCGACCGGCAGCCGAAGCAAATTCTTCGCATGCCTCCGAAATTGCCACCACCGAAAAAACCCCTCAAATGGAAACCATAACCAGCGCACCGGCTTCCACTTCGCCCGCGACAAATCCAACGAAACCCCATTAACCTTCCCAAACTCAACAGAAACCCCATCATCCACAATCGGCCTTAACGAACTCAACCACCGCTCCATATAATCACCAGGCATCTCCACCCAACTCAAATCCAAAGCCCTCTCATCCACATAAAAACTCAAACAAAACCGCCCCGCAATTTTCTTTCCATACCTTCGCACACCCAAAACCTGCATCAATAACACCGACAAAAACCGCACTCGAAAAAGCCACCCCGCCCGCGCCACAATAAAAAGATCAATATCACTTTCCGGCCGCACCTCACCCATCGCCAGACTATTGCATACCGCCACCATCCGCACGCCCGGCACAAACCGCAACATCGGCGCAAACCGCATCACCCTTCGCCAAAGAACAT
>CAZVOZ010000009.1:0-1927 GCA_964629065.1 uncultured Candidatus Peribacteria bacterium | reverse complement strand
CCCGGCACAAACCGCAACATCGGCGCAAACCGCATCACCCTTCGCCAAAGAACATCTTCAATCACCTTCATAAAACAACTATACTCCAAACATGCAGCTAAAAAAACTCCTCGACACCATCCCTAAAACGCCCGGCATTTACAAAATGCTCAATTCCGAAGGCCGCGTAATTTATGTTGGCAAAGCCAAAGAATTAAACAAACGCGTCAAACAATACTTCAAACCCGATTACGCCCATTCCACGCGCACGCGCAAACTTGTTGAAAATATCGCCGACATCAAAGTAATCGAAACCGACTCCGAACTCGAAGCAATCATCCTCGAAAACAACCTCATCAAACAACTCCAACCGAAATACAACATCATCATGAAAGACGACAAAAACTTCGTCTACATCCGCATCACCAAAGAAACCTTCCCTCGCATCCAAATCGTCCGCCAAATCGAAAAAGACGGCGCCAAATACATCGGCCCCAAAACCGCCAAACACAAAGTCCAAGACACCCTCAAATTCCTCAAAAAACTCTTCCCTTTCCGCCATTGTAATTTGGGGATTGAAGTTTTGGAGCCCACGCAAATTGATGCAATGCAAGGAAACAAGGAGCTTGCGACGGAGGCGTATGAGCCAATACGACGAGGAGAAAGCGACGCTGTTGACGCAGCAGAGCGCAATTTGCGTGGGCTCCGCGTCAAAGTCACCAACAAAGTCCTCAAATACCCCTGCCTCGACTACTACATCAAACGCTGCGTCGCTCCCTGCATCGCCAAATGCACCGAAGCCGAATACAAAACCATCATTAAAAATGTCGTCGAATTCCTCGAAGGCCGCGGCGAAAACATCATCAAAGACCTCAGCACCCAAATGCACACCCACGCCGCCGCAAAAGAATTCGAAAAAGCCGCCAAAATCCGCGACAAAATCCAAAAAGTCCAAGACATCCTCCAAAAACAAAAAGTCTCCTCCGCCGGCACCGAAAACAAAGACATCATCAACTACACAGTCATCCAAGGCTCCGCCTACTTCAACCTCTTCCAAGTCCGCGACGGCAACCTCCTCCAATCCGAAAACTTCATCCTCAAAGCCGACGAACTCGAAGAAAGCGAACACAGCGAAATCCTCAGCGCCTTTCTCACCCAATATTACGAACTCGCCACCTCTGTCCCCCAAGAAATCCTCATTCCCCACGAACTCCAAACCCCCGAACTCCAAACCTTCATCAGCAAACAAGCCAACCACAAAGTCCAACTAACAGTCCCAAAAACTGGCCAAAAAAATCGCCTCCTCGACATGAGCCTCAAAAACGCCAAAATCTTCGCCGACCGCTCCCGCCCAAGCTGGAAAGACGAAAGCGAACTCACTATCAAAGACACCCAATCCCTCCAACAAATCCTCAAACTAGAAAAACCAATCAAACGCCTCGAATGCTACGACATTTCCCACCTCGCCGGCACCGACACCGTCGCCTCAATGATCGTCTTCAAAAACGGCGCCCCCGACAAAGCCCATTACCGCAAATTCCACATCCGCACCATCCAAAACAAACCCGACGACTTCGCCTCAATGGAAGAAGTCCTCACCCGCCGCCTGCTCAAAATCACCCACAAAACCAAATTCCAAGACTACAAACTCACCAAAGCCAAAAAAGCCGACGACCCACTCATCCAAGAACAATCCCAAATCGCCAGCGTCAATCCTAGCGGCAAAGACTACAGCCATTTTCACATTCTCAAACAAAAAACCACTCCCGTCGGTTTCGGCCGCATCATCGAAATGACACCCAAAATCGCCATGCTCAAAGCAATCTGCATCTTCCCAGAATACCAAAAACAAGGCCTCGGCCGCCTCCTCGTCCACGAACTCGTCAAAAAAACCAAAGCCAAACGCGTCTACATCTTCTGCCGCGAACACCTCAAAAACTTCTACGCC
>CAZVOZ010000008.1:0-19915 GCA_964629065.1 uncultured Candidatus Peribacteria bacterium | reverse complement strand
AAAAATTTAGCATTTTCATCGGAAACTTTCTTGGCAAAAAAATCCCCTACGAAATCTTTGGCCCTGCAAAACTTCGCGTGCTCTATGTAGTCGATCAAACAAAACTTCTAACAAACCTTATCCAAGCCCTCCCAAAAGAACTCGACACTATCGAACTATTACTCTACAGCATCAACGAAGAAAGCAATCGTTTTATGATCACCGACGCCATGATCGAATTTCAAATCAAAGACGGCAGCGAAACAATTTCCGAAAATATCGCCATTAAGTTGGCACCAAAAGATTATTTCGATGCTTTAAAATCAACATAAACAAAAGCAAATAATACCCTCCCCCAAACCACCAAGAAAAATCTTCAAACCGCCAAAACCCAAAAGACCAATCAGCAAAAAACTCCACCACCCCAATCACAAAATTCACCACTAAACGCACCACGAAAGCCAAAACCATCCCAAAAGAAAAATTCACAAAACTCAAAAACAAAGCCAAAGCCGCCAACAACATAATCACAGGAATAAAAGGCAAAACCAATAAATTCACCACCGGCGAAATCCAACTAAACCCTCCGAAATTCGCAATCGCCAAAGGCAAAACCATCACCTGCGCCGAAATCGTCAACAAAAAAGTCTCCTTCAATAAAAATCGATCAGGCAAAAATCGCGTCGCCCCTTCCAAAACCGGCGATAAATAAATCAACCCCATCGTCGCCAAAAAAGAAAAATGAAAACCACTATCAAAAGTGAAAACAAAAGGATTCCACAAAGCCATTACAAAAGCCGCTAACAACAAAGCATAACTGACAAAATATTGTCGCCCATAAAACAAAGCCAAAAGCCCAATCCCGCCCATAATTGCCGCACGCACTACCGAAGCCCCCGCACCAACCAAAAGTACAAACAACACAATCGCCAAAATCGAACACACCACCTTCCACTTCCGCGACAAAAAACCAAAAGCCATCCCCACAAACAAAACTAAAATCGTAATATTATAGCCAGAAATAGCCACAATATGTGCCAATCCCGTAATCTGCAAATCCGCCGTTAACTCCTCCGACATCCCCTTTCGACTACCCAAAAGCAAACCACTGACCAAACTCCCAGTCGGCTCGCCAAACAACTCCCCAATCCGCCGATTCAAAGCCACCTTTAATCTATACAAAAAGCCCCAAAAACCTTCATCCCCCTCCTCCACCGCTAAAACATCCGGATAAGAAACAACATAACCCACCCCAAACCTCTTCAAATAAAGATCATAACGAAAATCCTCCACCGGCTCCGGTCGCCGCAAATCCCCCTCAAACCGCATACAATCACCATAATCATAAACCGGATAACGCGGCCCATTCACCAAAACCAAAACTCCCTGCACCTCCCCGGGCCATGCTGAAAAAGGATGAGATGCAAGGAAAGGAGTCGCGACCGACGGAGGCGTATGGTTTGATACGGTGAGGAGGGAGCGACGATCTTGACGAAGCAGATCGCCTTTTTCAGCATGGCCCAAAGTATATTTCACATGATCACTCCGCACATCCACTTCTCGCACAATACAGCCATAAAACTCCCCACTAATCACCTCATCTCCCAAATTCAAAAAATCCCTTTCCGCTAAATAATATCGCCCAAAGCCCAAAACCACCCCCACAACAAACCACAAAACAATCGCCTTCTTCATCAAGCCAAAAACATAAAACCCAGCCAACGGCACAAACAAAAACATCCACCGCCAATCACCAGCAAAAAACCAATAACCAGCAACCAACGCGGCCAAAAACCCAAAAATAAAAAATTGCATCTTCTTCATACCAAAACCCTAACAAACCAACCTTAAATTTTTCTAAAAAATCCCACCAATGCAGTTGCCTTAAACTACAAACAAAAGTAGAATTTACTGGCAAAAAAATGACCATCAATTCATGACTCTTTTCAAAAGAGCTTCAATCATCGTTGCTCTTACTCTCCTCACAAGCCAACATTCCTTCGCCGCTTTTTCCGATGTCAAAAACGCTCATCCAAATTACACCGCGATCGAATATCTCCAAACCGATGGTACTCTCCAAGGCTACGAAGATGGCACATTCCGCCCACAAAACAGCGTTAACCGCGCCGAATTCCTCAAAATAATTATCGCCGGCTCAAACCTTCCAACGGACATCGAAAACACCACGCCATTCACTGATGTAAACCACGAGGCTTGGTACGGACCATATGTCAAAAAAGCCTTTCATGAAGGATGGATTAGCGGCTATGGCGACGGCACATTTCGCCCCGAACAAACCATCAACAAAGTTGAAGCACTCAAAATCACCGCCAAAGCCCAAAACTGGCCACTAACTTTCGACACAACCGAAAAACCCTTCACCGATACACCTCTCGATGCTTGGTACATTCATTATGTCGCTTTCGCTAAAACAAATGACCTTCTAAAAACATCCACGGACACACTCAGTCCCGCTGAAAACATGACCCGCGGCACCATCAGTGAAATCATTTATCGAACCAAAATAAACGGCATCGCCCAAATCACCGAAACCGAAACCCCCACAGAAGAAACCGAAGAAGAAGAAATCATCGAAGACGAATCAACACCAATTCTTGGCGGCACAATCAGCAAAAGCTTTTTCGAAAACATCACCCTCAACGAAAACCTCCCCGACACCTTTTATAAAAATGAAGTCTACATCGTCAGCGGAAAAAGCAATACCAACTCCAACACCGTCAGTGTAATTCTTGAAAACGACAATAAAAAAGAAACTCTCAACGGAAAAACCGAAAAAGGTGAATTCTCAATACCAATTAATTTCGACTCGACCGGCAACTATCAAATCGGCATCCTCAACGGCTCTTCCGGCACAACCAAAGCAATCCAAATCAACATCAAAAATGAAATCCCCAACACCGCGACCAACACCAAACCATCAAAATCCACCAATCAAAACATTTCCTTCTCTAAAGACACAACAAAAATCAATTTCAACGCCACATCAAACACCTTAAAAAAAATCACCTTCACTCAAAACAACAAACAAATCACCCTTTATAACCGCCAAAACACCAACGAAATTCCCCTAACTTACAAAAGCTTCGACAGCTTAAGCGACGGCCAAGCCAGTTTTAAAATCGACCTTGCAACCGCCAACATCGGCAACACCATAACCCGCACCTCCGATTACACCACCGGCGACAGTAAAAACTTTAGCGCCTTCAATCACGAATTCACTATCATTGAAAGCGACGAAACTAACGCCACTCCACCCGAAACCCTCTCAAGCCATAGCAAAAACATTACATTCTCCGCAAAAACCTTCGTCGACATCAACACCCGCGCCTTCGTCATCACTCCAGAAGGAGAAATCGAAACTGTCACCGTCACTTCCAATAGCCCAAAATCAACCTACTACACCAGCGAAATCATCCTCGCCAACGGCACCTTCAGCTTCGACTACAATCCTAGTCAAAACGGCGTTTACATCATCGAAATCAACAACAAAAATGGCCAAGCAATAATCAATCATCCCGTTTATGTTGGCGACGGAATCCCCTTAATTCCTAATTATTTTGACCTCAATCCGCGCAAATTCTTCAGCGGCACACTAAATCTAAACTCTGCGCGCGAGGAAATGCTCGAATTAATCAACGACGCCCGCACCAACATTGGCCTCTCACAAATCTCCCTCGACAACGAACTCAACACTCTCGCCCAAGCCCACAGCCAAGACATGTCCGACAACGACTACTTTGCTCATGTAAACCTCCAAGGCCAAAGCGCTAACGATCGCCGCATCGCCGCCGGCATCGACACCGCGGTCGGCGAAAACATCGCCATCGACACCAGCGTCATCAACGGCCACCTCGCTCTAATGCGCAGCGCGGCCCATCTTCGCAATATTATCGAGCCTAGTTGGACTCGTGTCGGCATCGGCATCGTCGCCAAAGACGGTTACCTCACAATCAGCCAAGAATTTTCCGGCCCCGAAGTCACCGAAGCAGACATCATCGGCTATGAAAACGAATTACTCTCCGCAATCAATGCCGCCCGCAACGCCGCCGGCGCGAATAAACTAAGCACCACCGCCGACCTCACAAATTCCAGCCGCAGCCTCAACCAAAAAATCGAAAACGGCGACACTCTCGACAACACCCTTTTCACTGCCACACTGGAAGAAAACAATGTCACCGGTGCATCCCAAGCGATCATTCGCTCCTACAGCATCTGGCAAGATATGATAGACTCCATTCTTGAAGACGAAGCCGAAACAATCACCGAAAATTCTTGGGAAAAAATCGGCATCGATGTAAACAAAAACGCCATCGGCATTCTCTATTCAACACTAATTCTCAACACACCATGAGTTTCCAAACTCGAAAAATCAGACCAGAAAGACCTCAACCACCAGAAAAACCGAAAAAACCAACTTTCCAAATCTCTTCTGCCGAACACGGAAAAACCAAAATTTCCATCGGCATCTTCAGCTCCTTAATCATCATCCTCTTAATCATTTTCGGCATCTTCAAAGCTATCGCCGCCATAGACCTCGGCATCATCCTCAAAGTTGCCGGCAGTGATGTTCAAAAAGACGCTTACGGCCACACAAACTTCCTCCTCCTCGGCAACGGCGGCGGCAACCACGACGGCGCCGACCTCACCGACACCATCATTGTCGCCAGCATTGACCAAGAACAAAACCTCATCACAATGGTCTCAATCCCCCGCGACCTCTATGTCGACAACAAAGAAATCGGCAGCGGCCGCATCAACCAAATTTACTACAACGCCAAACGCCACTACTCCAGCTCACTCCGCGCAGTTGATCAATTAAAACAAGAAGTCGAAAAAATCATGGGCGTGCCAATCCATTATTGGGCGCGCATCGATTTCCAAGGCTTCACCGACATCATCGACGCTCTCGGCGGCGTCGAAATCCAAGTCCCCAACGACATTTACGATCCTGACTATCCTGCCGAAGGCGGACGCCCCGGCTTCCAAATCTCCGCCGGCCTCCAAACTCTCGACGGAGCCACCGCATTAAAATACGCCCGCAGCCGCAAAAGCACCTCCGACTTCGACCGCGCCAATCGCCAACAACTGATCATCCAAGCAATGAAAGACAAAGCTTTAAAAACTGAAATCCTTTTCAGCGCCGACAAAATCCGCGGCATCCTCGAGGCCGTCAGCGCAAACATCGACACCAACATCACCGTCAAAGAAATCCTCACCCTCGGTTCTTCTCTCAAAGACATCGACACCGAAAAAATCACTCATCGCCTCCTCCACGACGACCCTTCGCGCTGCGGTGGATTCCTCTATCCACCCGAGCGTCGATTCTACGGTGGCGCCTTCGTACTGATGCCCGCCGGCGGATTTGAATTCATTCACCTCTACTCCGAACTCAATTTCAACCAACCACAAATCGGCCACGAAAACCTCAAAATCCATGTCCTCAATGGTACCAAAGCCGGCGGCGTCGCTGGCGAAGCCAAACAAATCCTCCAACGCTTCTGCTTCGACATCAACCGCTACGGCAACGCCAACACCATTCCAATCGAAAAAACCACTTACTACTACAAAGGTGAAATTCGCCCTGAAACTCTCGACTTCCTCCAAAAACTAATCCCCGGCGCCGAAGTCGCCGGCATCCCAGCAGAATACGCCGAATACGCCATCGAAACCGACCTCATCCTCGAAATCGGCACCGACTACCTCAACTCCCCAAATTACATTTCCGACCCTTTTTATAGTCTTCAAACCCAATATAATGCCCCAGCCGAACCAGCGCCCGCCGTCGCCGAGCCCGCTCCAACGGATCAATAAGTTCATCGCCGAACGCACCACGCATTCTCGCCGCAAAGCCGATGACCTTATCACCCAAGGCCTCGTTTTTCTCAACGGCCAAAAAGTCCAAACTCCGGGCCAATTAATCAATCCCGAAACCGACCAAATCCGCATCGGTCAAACAACACTCCGTTCCAGCGAAAAAATCTATCTCGCTCTCAACAAACCCCGCAACTACATCACCACCGTCAAAGACGAATTCGATCGCCAAACCGTCCTCGACCTCGTCCCAAAAAACCAACACCTCAAACCAGTCGGACGCCTCGACAAAGACAGCGAAGGCCTCATCTTCCTCAGCAACGACGGCGACTTCATTCACAAACTAACCCACCCCAAATTCGAATGTGAAAAAGAATACTTTCTCAAAGCCGAAGGCCAAATCACCAAAGAAAAAATTCGCCAACTCGAAACCGGCATCCTCCTCGAAGGCAAAAAAACCGCCCCCGCTAAAATCCGCAACCTCAAAACCCAACAAAACCTCTCCAGCCTCCAAATCATCATTCACGAAGGCCGTAATCGCCAAATCCGAAAAATGTTTGCACTGATCGGACATCCTGTGAAATACTTGCAAAGAATCCGAATCGGCCAGATCAAAATCGGCGACTTAAAGCCCGGCAAATACCGCCGCTTAACCAAAAAAGAAATCGATGCTTACTAGCTTCCTATCACTTTATATTGCCGCGCAACTAAACAGCGACTCCCAATTTAACCAAATCGCCATTTCGCGAAACCAAAATCCTCAAGTCTTCACCGCCAGCCAAAACATTCTCACGATTCTCGAAGACGGCGAAGGCCCAATCAAAGACCCAAAACAGATTTCTCCTATCATCGAATCCGGCGGCGCAATCGCCATCGACCGCAAAACCGGCAAAATCCTCTTCGAAAAAAACCCCCATGTGCGCATGCCCATGGCCAGCATCACAAAATTAATGACCGCACTTTTAATCATTGAAGAAAACCAACTCGACGAAATTGTCACCGTCAGCCAAAACGCCGCCTCCACTCCTGGCTCCAACATGAGCCTTCAAACTGGCGAAAAAATCACCGTCGAAAGCCTAATCAAAGGCCTCATGATCAATTCCGCCAACGACGCCGCCATCGCCCTCGCCGAACACAACGCCGGCTCCACCACCGCCTTCATCAAAAAAATGAACAATCGCGCCGAAGAATTAGCACTTTCAAACACCCACTTCAGCAACCCCACCGGCCTCGACGATCCCGGAAATTACTCCTCTCCTTTCGACCTCGCCAAACTCGGCAACTACATTTACAACAATAAGATCATCCAAGAAGCCGCTAACACCGCCGCAGGCGAAACCTTTTCCGCCGACGGTAAAACTAAACATCAACTCGAAACCACCAACCAACTAATCAACAACTACCCCGGTATTAAAGGCCTCAAAACTGGCCAAACCGACGCCGCCGGACTTTGCCTAATTGCCATCGCCGAAAACGAAGGTAAAAACGAAATCGTTAGCGTCGTCCTCAACAGCCCCGACCGCTTCAAAGAAACTAAAATTCTCACTGATTGGGTCTTCAGATCATTTAAATGGTAACATGGAAAAACTGCAATTCATCGCACAAGACCTCGCTCTCATCATCGGTTCCGGCACCCTCGCGTTCCTCATCTCCCTCATTGTCACACCTTGGTTCGCAAAACAACTAATCAAATTTAAAATCGGCAAACAAATCCGCGAAGACGCACTTTCCGGAGGCAAAGCCACTCTTTTCGCTGCTCTCCACGCCAAAAAAAGCGGCACCCCGACCATGGGCGGCCTGCTCATTTGGAGCACCGTCCTCATCGTCGTCGCGATCTCCATGATTCTCAAAGAATTCGGTCTATTCAACCACTCACTTTTCAGCCGTGAAGAAACATGGATTCCCCTCTTCACCCTCGTCACTTGCGGCCTCCTCGGCGCCGTCGACGATTACATCAATGTCAAAGGCATTGGCAAAAACAAAGGCCTCAGCGCCAAAATCAAACTCTTCTGGTTAACCGTTTTCGCCCTCGCTGGAGGCATTTGGTTCTATAGCAAACTCGGATTTCACACCATCAACCTACCAATACCCGGCATGGAATCCTTCGAAGTCGGCATCTTCTATATCCCCATTTTCGTTTTCGTCATCATATCGATGGCCAACGCCGTCAATTTCACCGACGGCCTCGACGGCCTCGCCAGCGGCCTCTTAATCCTTGCTTTCAGCGCCTTCGGACTACTCGCCTTCAACCAAGGCCTCCTCATCCTCGCGGCACTCTGCGCCGTCATTGTCGGCGCTGTCGTTGCCTTCCTCTGGTTTAATGTCCCACCCGCACTCTTCTACATGGGCGACACCGGATCACTCGCCCTCGGTGCAACTCTTGGCGTAATTGGAATGCTCACCGACCAAACCCTCATCCTCCCGATCATCGGTCTTATGTTTGTAATCGAAATCCTCTCCGTCGTCATTCAACTAACATCAAAAAAATTCTTCGGACGCAAAGTCTTCAAAATCGCTCCCATCCATCACCACTTCGAACAATGTGGTTGGAAAGAATGGACCATTGTCATGCGCTTCTGGATCATTGGCGGAATCAGCGCCGCCTTCGGCGTAATCCTCGGAATCATCAACATTCTATAATTGCGGCGGTAATACCTTGCCATCAATCACCTTCAACTCATAAGGATCATTCACCGAATCAATTACCGAAAAATCCTCAATCAAATCCACCTTCAACTTTTCTGCTAAATTTGGATCTGTCACTTTTAAAGTATTAATCTCCTCCATCACGGTTTTTACTTCTTCCACATAGTTATTTGTCACTTCATTCAAAGTACTCTGATCAACAACATCTTTCACAGCCTCTACATCGGAAATCGCTTGTTCAACTTGAGAAACCTTCAACTCCAAAGCCTTCACCGGATCAGTTTCCGTTTGCACTACCAACCCATTGATCGCCTCCTTAACAGGATAAGCCGAAGAAGTCGGCAAAGTAGCGGCCAAATCACCTTGATAACTCAAAATCCTTCCATCAACAAAGCTTCTTAAACTATCCGCATACTTCACATCAGTATATCTCACCTCCTCAATCAAATTATAAAAATTTTGCACCTCCGCCTTAAATACGACAATCGCTTTTGCCAAATCTTCTTCACTACCTTTCCCCATACTCAAATCATATTGCAAAGAAGCTAAACGATTTTCAGCTTGTACAAAAGCCTCCTTCTGCTTCGCTACATCATCATAACCCAACAACACTAACTCATCCGTTTCCGAAAACTCCTCGCCAATCGCTTCAATCTTCGCCGCAATCAAATTCCTCTCAACATCCAACAAATAACTCTGATCTACGGCCAAATTAGTTTTCACCCAAGCCAAAGCCCTATCATCATTACTAATAACTTGCTTCAACGATTTTTCATCCTCAAACACAATCTTCTGGCCACTCAAAATCTTCTCCACTTTTCCATCATCTTTCACCGCCACACTGCTATTAAAAACACCTACCGAAACCTTTTTATCCTTCACTTGAACATCAAACGCAGCGCGATCAGTCTCCACAATCTTCCCTTCCGCTTCAATCACAAAAGCCGACTGCTCAGGCAAATCAACCACCTTCGTCCACACTCGACCATCAATTAAAGAAACTTTCACATAACTCCCTGGCTCAGTTTCTTCCTCAATTTCCACCAACTCATCAATAATCAACCTCGAACCACCAGCCAATTGCGAACGACTATCATCAAAAAAATAAATCTCCACCAACGCATTATCCGCCGTCAAAACTTCATCACCAGGTTTCAATTCAAACCCAATTTTCGGCATCAACTTTTCACCATCCCGGAAAATCCACACTTCACCATTCAAAGAATTGATATAAGAAATTTCCGAAGCGGAAACAAAATTACTCGTTGGTTTCAAATAAACAAACCCACCAAAAAAGATCACCACAGCCAAAACTGCACCAACAAAACGCCGCAAAGGGTTCCAAAACGAAAAACTTTCCGCTGGCCGCTGCAACCTCTCAAACACATTTTCTTTCACCCGTGCCCTTTGCACAGCATTCATCTTCACATCAACAGCAACGCGATGCACTTCATTCACTAATTTTTCAAAACCTTCATTATTCATTTTATCCTTTAATCTAATTAATAAAACGCCTCATTTTCGCTTTTGTTACAAAAAATCAATACTTCATACCCAAAGAAACCAACTCTTCCTTCAAAGCTTTCAATGCCCTAAATTGTAAAATCCGTAAACTCCCCTCACTCTTCCCCAAAATCGCCGCCACTTCCGCATTCGACAAATCATTCAAAAACTTGTGCACAATCACCTCGCGATAAGACTCTTTCAGTCTACCCAAAGCCTTTTTCAAAACCTCCTTATTCAAATTATTCTGCGCCATCAACAACGGATTATGTTCACGACTTTCATCCACAATCTCCATCGGCAACTCCTCTAAAGATCGGTCACCACCACGATAATGATCCACCACCATATTGTGCGCGATCCGAAAAATCCAAGCCGAAAAAGCCACACTTTTGCGCTTCTCATACTTTCCCATTTTCTCCCAAACCCGTAAAAAAATATTCTCCACAATATCCTCCGCATCCTCATTCTTCACGCGAAAAGAAACATATCGATAAATCGGATCAATAAAAATTTCGTACAATTCAGAAAAAGCCTCCTGATCTCCAGTTTGCGACCTTTCCACCAACCTCTCCACTTCCTCACTGCGTAAATTCGACTCATTAGACATGAGAAAATAGTAACAAATAAATTCCCCGAATCAAACTCATTCTAGTGCTCTAGCTTTCTAGTTCACTAATTACTATTTCTACTTCGCCCTTACTACCAACATAAATTGGCGTCCGACTAGTCAAATCATCAATCCGCTTATCCAAAATCGCCATCGCCCCATCACTAGCCATTCCACCCGCCTGCTCCACCAAAAAAGCCATCGGCGCACATTCATACAAAATCCGCAATTTCCCTTCCGGATCAATACTAAAACCCGGATAAGTAAACACTCCCCCACCCTTCAACAAAATCTGCCCGATATCCGGCACCATCCCGCCAGAATAACGCAAACGATAACCTTCCTTGATCCAAAAATTCACCAACCTCAAATAATCCTCGCGCTCACCACAAGCCCGCAAATTCCCCGGCGCAAACATCTCCGCCTTCTCCGCAATCTGCAAATTATCCCTTTGCAACACAAAACTCTCACCATCAAAAATAAAATACGCCGTCCCCTTCCCTACCGTCACAAACAATCCCAAACGCGGGCCATAACAAGCCACAATCGCCGCCACTTGCTCACGACCACTCACCCCATAAAAACTCGACGTCTCATAAACCCCAAAAATACTCCCCACCGCCAAATTCACATCAATCAACGACGAACCATCCAACGGATCATGCGCCACCCCAAAGCGCCCACCTTCAAACTTCTCCTCATCATCCATTTCCTCCGACGCCACCACCGCTACTAAACCACTCGCCTTCAATTTCTCATACACAAACCGATCCGCCGCCACATCCATCACCACTTGCTGTTCGCCAAAAACATTCTGCCCCGAAACCTTCTCCCCCTTATCCACCCGCACCATCGCCGCAATCTCCACCGTACAACCAGCAATCACCTCAACCAATCGGCCCAAATCCGCATCAACACTTTTCCCCACTAAATATTCTTTGAGAATCATAAAATTATTAATTTCTAATTCTGAATTTGAAATTTAATCAAATCCACCACCCGCGCCACATAGCCCCATTCGTTGTCATACCACGCAATCACTTTCACGAATCCACCCGGCAAAACTTGCAATAAAGGCAAATCGACAATCGCCGAATGCGTATCGCCACGGAAATCCACCGACACCACCGGATCCGTGCTCACGGCCAAAATCCCTTTCATTTCGCCTCCGGCATAACGCTCAAACGCCGCCTTCAAATCCCCCACTGAAACCTCCTGTTTCAATTGGGCCACCAAATCAATATTCGAAACCGTCGGCACCGGCACGCGCATCGCCATTCCATCCATCTTCCCTTCCAACGAAGGAATCACCCGCGAAATCGCCTTCATCGCGCCAGTCGTCGTTGGAATCACTGACTCCATCGTCGCCCGCGCCCGCCGAAAATCCTCTGGATTCGAATTGTCCAGCAAATTTTGCGTATAAGTAAAAGCGTGAATCGTCGTCACAAAAGCCTTTTCAATCCCAAACTCCCGCTCCAAAACCGCTGCCACTGGCGCCAAACAATTCGTCGTACACGAAGCATTCGAAACCACATCATATTCCGCCGGATCAAATTCATTTTCATTCACGCCCATCACAATATTCGGAATCTCCAAATCCTTGCACGGCGCAGTAATAATCACCTTCTTCGCCCCCGCCTTCAAATGCATATCCGCCTCAAACTTCGAAGTAAAATTCCCCGTCGCCTCAATCACAATATCAATATTATGCTTTGCCCAATCCAAATCCTCCAATTTCGCAATCTGATAAACAAAAACCCGCGTCCCATTCACAATCAAATCATCTCCATCCAACTGAATATCCGCATCACACTTCCCATACAACGAATCATACTTCAACAAATAAGCATGCGAAGCATTATCCGCCCGACTATTAATCGCCACCACCTCAACATCCGGAACATTCAACAGTTGACGATGCAGATCACGACCAATCCGGCCGTAACCATTAATAGCGATTTTTGTGGTAGACATTTTTAATTAAGCGTTATCGAGCATATCTTGAAATTTTTTCGTCATCACCAAAGCCGCCTCTTTTTCCCTCTCCCACATATTTCGGCCAAAAATAAAACCAAAAGTCCCCGCATCAATACAAGCCTGGGCATTTTCATACAAATCCTCATCACCAATCTGCGACCCACCACTAAACAAAACCGGAATCCCTTGCGCCGCCGCCACTACTCTTTTCGCGCGTTCCCACTTTTGCTCCTTCGGCGACAAAGCCAAAAGCCCAGATTCCACCTCACGATAATACTTTGGCACCGCTTCATTATTCATGAAATCTCCTTCCGCCTTTTCCGGCAAATTCGCCTTAATCACTGTCGCACCCATTTCTACGGCCATGCGCACTGCCGATTCCACGGCATAAGAACATTCCTTTCCACCTTTCGCTTCCACCGCTTTCCCACGAGGATAAGCCCAAACAATCAATGGCATCCCAAACTGATCACACTCCGCACGCACATTAGCCAATTGCGGCAAATCATCAGTTTGTCTTGGCGAACCATAATACATCGTATAACCAATCCCGCTCGCCCCCAATCTTACCGCATCCTCCACCCAAGAAGTATGCACACTCAAAGGTTCAGACTGATCTGGAAAAGAAGTCTTCCCATTTACTTTCAAAATCAACGGCACTTTTGCCGCATGCTTATGCCAATACCTCTTCGCCAACCCATAATGAATCGCCACAGCATTATAACCGCCATCCACCGCCAACTGACAAATATAATCCGGATCCGCCGCCCAAGCATTCTTCGCATACCGATTATCATGCTCAATAAACTGATCATAAGGCAAAATCATCGTCGTCCCGCTCGGCCGAACCATCTGACTCAATCGTGCAATCTCCCCAGTCGAGTAATGATGTTTCTGAAAAAACCTCATCGCCTTATCCATTTGAAAAATTGTTAGTGAAACCTTAATGGCACACTAAATCAAAGCGCCGAAAAATTCAACCAGAATCACAAAGCCCGTCGAAATAGGCCGAGATACAAGGAAACGAGGAGCTTCTGACAGAGCTGTACTGGGATTTGTACAGCGAAGAAGAAGCGACGAAGTTGACACAGTAGATCGGCCTATTTCGACGGGCTTACTTACTTGCGATTGTAGAATTCGGATCAAAATAAACAATATTCGAAGGCTTCACCATGCCATAAAGCTCGGGCGAACCTTCAATAAAAGACATTGATCGCACCTCTGAAATCCGAATCTCCTGATGCTCAGTCATTTTCAACAATTCCCCATGCTCATCATCCAACTTATTCAGCACATAGCCCTTCGTCACCTGTCGCGTCGAAAAAGTCAGCGCAATAATCGTCACCAAAACCACAAACAACATCAAAGAAATAAAGAAAACCTTTGGTGTGAAAGAAAAATTTTGCAATCTACTAGTGCGAACCGACATTTTCAAAGAAATTAAGAGGTAAAGTTTTTATTTTTTTATAAGCGCGCAATTTTGCGCTCCGACTACGAGGATTCATTTGCAACTCCTCATTACTAGGTCCAACCGGTTTCTTGATCAAAGATTCAAAAATCGCCTCACCAAAATTACTATAAATCGCTTCATCCCCTTGCGCCGCTGGTCGTTCCAAATCCTTGAAAAACTGCTTCACAATGCGATCTTCTAACGAATGATAACTAATCAAAACCACTCGCCCACCAACATTCAACACTTCCGCCACCTGCCTCAACACATCCTCCAGAACCCCCAACTCATCATTAACCTCAATCCTCAGCGCCTGAAACACTTGTGTCGCCGGATGACTTTTGCCGCGATATTTCTTCGGAACCAATCCCTCCAAAAAATCCGCCAAATCCTTCGTCGTCACAAATGCTTTAGTTTTACGCCTTTCTGTTATCATCCGCGCAAACTTATTACCCAACTTCTCCTCACCATACTTAAAGAAAATTCGACTCAAATCGCCTTCAGTATAAGCATTCACTACATCTGCGGCCGTCAATTTCGTCCGCAAATCAAAGCGCATATCCAGAGGACCATCCTTTATAAAAGAAAACCCCCTCTCTGCCTCATCAACATGCGGTGAAGACAAACCCAAATCCAGTAAAACAGCGTCAACACCTTCAATCCCCGAACCGGTTAGCCTAGATTTCAAGTGACAAAAATTATCGTGAAAGAAAATTGTATTTTTAGCATTCCCCAGCCTCTTCTTCGCCTCCTGCAAATTCCGCTCATCCTGATCAAAACCGATCAAAGTCCCATTTTCGCCAATCGCTTTCAAACTATCCATCGCATGACCACCCAAACCAAGAGTCAAATCAGCCACAACTTCCCCATCTCTCAACCCAAGATAATCCTGCACCTCTCTTGATAAAACCGGCAAGTGCTCCATCGCTTCAAGTAAATGTGTTCAAAAGTTGTGCACACTATGTGTATAACTTTTTTACATCGAATCTGCCGCTAACAATAAGCGATCACTACCAAACGGTCAACAAATTGATTTCAACATGGTCTACAAAAAGTACTCGCCAACTCCCCACAAGGAAAACAAACCTTTTTCTAAAGCCATTTAGAGCCACCTCTTTTCTAATTGTATAAAAAAACAATTATTGTTTAACTTTTTTGCACTTGCAAATTTATACGCTAAGAGGAATATAAAAAGACTATGAACGAAGAACTGAAAGTATTTTTTGCCGCAATGACCCCCTTTGTCGAACTAAAGTTCGCCATCCCTTTAGGCTTCAAACTAGGCCTTTCCAAAATCAGCATCATTATTTTTTCCAGCCTCGGAGCAATGCTTCCAGTCATTATCGGGCTCGCCGTCTCAACACCATTCTCAAACTGGCTAACAAAGCACTTCAAATTCATGAACAAATTTCTCACCACCCTCTTTCATGAAACCCGTCGCGACCACAGCAAACGCTTCGACCGCTATGGCGCAATCATTATCTTCGCCCTCGTCGCGCTACCATTCTTACCAGGTAGCGGCGCCGCCGCCGGCGCGCTCATCGGCTTCATCTTTGGCGTTAACTATTGGAAAAACATCGGCCTCTGCACAGCCGGCACAATCACCGCCGCCATCCTCCTCACCACCGGCGTCAACTCCATCACAAAACTATTCAACTTCCTGTTTTCCTGACCCCAAGATTCCCAACTCCTCAAAACCGAAGCATCTATTCTCTTCATCACCACAACTGTATATTATAAAAACAAATTTCAACTCCTAAACTTTTAACTTTTCACTCTTAACTTTTAACTTAAAAATATGCGCGTCGCTATCAATGGATTCGGTCGAATTGGTCGGGAAATTTTCCGCATCAACTTAGAAAAAAAAGCCTTCGAAGTCGTCGCCATCAATGACTTATCAACCGCCGAAACTCTCGCCCACCTCCTCAAATACGACTCCAACTACGGCACAATCACAAACAACATCGAAACCAAAAATGACCAAATCATCATCGACAAAAAAAATTACAAAGTTTTTTCCGAACGCGATCCTGAACTCCTACCATGGAAAGACCTAAAAATCGACCTCGTGATCGAAGCCACTGGCTTCTTCACAAATCGCGCAGGCGCCGAAAAACACCTTAAAGCCGGAGCAAAAAAAGTCCTCATCACCGCACCAGCAAAAGACGAAATCGACGCCACCATCGTCCTCGGCGTGAACGAAAAAACCTACAAACGCAAAAACCATCACATCATTTCCAACGCTTCCTGCACCACAAACTGCCTCGCACCAATCGCCAAAGTCCTTCACGATAACTTCAAAATCAAAAAAGGCCTAATGACCACAATCCACTCCTACACCAACGACCAACGCATTCTTGACCTCCCACACGAAGACCTCCGCCGCGCCCGCGCCGCAAATCTCTCAATGATCCCCACTTCCACCGGCGCCGCCAAAGCCATCGGCCTCGTCATCCCAGAATTAAAAGGCAAACTCAACGGCCTCGCCATCCGCATCCCCACACCAACAGTTTCCCTAGTCGACCTCACCGTCGAAGTAGAAAAGAAAACCACCATCGAAGAAGTAAACAAAAAACTCCAACAAGCCGCAAAAAAACACCCTACAATCATTCACTACGAAACTAAACCACTCGTCTCAGTCGACTACAAAGGCTCCGAACATTCCGCCATCGTTGACGCCCTGTCCACTGAAGTCATCGGCGGCAACATGGTAAAAGTCCTCGCTTGGTACGACAACGAATGGGGCTACTCTTGCCGCGTCGTCGACCTTGCCAAAATGATCGGTAAATTGTAACTTTCAACCATGTCCGAAGCACGCAAACAAGAAGTCCTCAAAGCCATCGTTCAACACTTCATCACCACGGCCGAACCCGTCGGCAGCAACACCTTGCTCGTCAGTTACAAATTCCATGTCTCGCCAGCAACAATTAGAAACGACATGATGCAGCTCGAACAAGCCGGCTACATTTTCCAACCACACACTTCCTCCGGCCGCGTCCCCACCGATAAAGCCTATCGCCTCTTCGTCGACGAAATGGCCGACTACGCCGAAGCCCGCAAACTCGCCATTACACATCTAAAAAAACTCCGCGAAGAATACAAAATCGAACAAGTAAAAGAACGCTTATATGAAGCCGTTTCTCTCCTCGCTCGCAGCACCAACCAAGTCAGCTTCGCCACCACACCAGACAACCCACGCACCTTTTTCCTCGGCATGTCCAATGTTCTCCGCCAACCCGAATTCGCCGACACCATGAGCGCCAGCAAAGTCGTCGAAGTATTAGAACGCGGCGACAACTTCGTCCAAATTCTCAAAAATCTCAACATCGATGAATCAACAAAAACCTTCATCGGCGAAGAAAACATTCTCGACAACATCCAAAGTTGCAGTATCATTGTTACCCGCTACGAACGCGACGGCTTCCAAGGCTTCATCGGCGTTCTCGGTCCAAAGCGCATGAACTACGCCTACAACATCGTCCTCACCGAAGAAATTAAAAAATTACTTGAACAATAAATCATATGACAGACGAAAATAATCAAAATCCAGAAATCGAACAAGTTCGCCAAGAGCTAGAACAAATGAGCGAACTAGCCAAACGCACCATGGCCGACTTTCAAAACTTCCGCCGCCGCCAAGAAGAAGAACAAGGCATGCTCATCAAAATGGCCGCTATGGGACTGATGAAATCCCTCCTGCCAATCCTTGACAACTTCACCCGCGCCGAAGCCGAAGCCACCGAAGGTCTCAAAATGTGCATCGCCCAATTCAAAAAAGTCCTCGAAGACCACGGCCTCACAATCATCGACCCCTTGAACCAACCCTTCAACCCCGACTTTCACGAAGCCCTCCTCGAAGGCGAAGGCGAAAAAGACCTCGTGATCGAAGTCCTCGAAAAAGGCTACATGCTGGGCGATCGCGTCCTCCGCCACGCCAAAGTCAAAATCGGCAAATAAAAAACTATTGACCACGCTTTACTAGCACTCTATAATTTTGAGTGCTAGTTTTATAAATTCAAACATATGTCAAAAATCATCGGAATCGATTTAGGAACAACCAACTCATGTGTATCCGTCATGGAAGCAGGTGAAATCACCATTATCCCAAATGCCGAAGGTGCACGCACTACACCATCAATCGTCGCAATCAAAGACGGCGAACGCCGCGTCGGTGTTTCCGCCAAAAACCAAATGACCACCAACACCGACAACACGATCTATTCCGCCAAACGCTTCATCGGCCGCAAATACGAAGAAGTCGACGCCGAAATGAAAACCGTCGCCTACAAATGTGAAAAAGGCAAAAACGGCGAAGTCGACATCGTCCTCGAAGGCAAACCTCGCCGCCCCGAAGAAATCGGCGCGATGGTTCTCCAAAAACTCAAAGCCGACGCCGAAAAATACCTCGGCCACGAAGTCACCGAAGCCGTCATCACCGTCCCAGCTTACTTCAATGATTCTCAACGCCAAGCCACAAAAGACGCCGGGAAAATCGCCGGCCTCGATGTCAAACGCATCATCAACGAACCAACCGCCGCCGCTCTCGCCTACGGCATCGACAAAAAAGGCGGTGAGAAAAAAGTCGTCGTCTACGATCTCGGTGGTGGAACTTTCGATGTTTCCATCCTAGAACTCGACGATGGCGTATTCCAAGTAAAATCCACCAACGGCGACACCCACCTTGGAGGTGACGACTTCGACCAAAAAGTAATGCAATGGATCATCGCCGAATTCAAAAAAGAACAAGGCATCGATGTCTCCACCGACAAGTTGGCTATCCAACGTATCAAAGAAGCCGCCGAAAAGGCAAAAATCGAGTTATCATCTTTGCACGAAACTACCATCTCACTCCCCTATTTGACCGTCGATAGCAGTGGCCCAAAAAACTTCGAAACCAAATTATCTCGTTCAAAATTCGAAGACCTCATCGCCGACCTCGTCGAAAGAACAGTTGCACCATGTAAACAAGCCCTAAAAGACGCCAAAATCTTCGAAAGCGACATCAATGAAATCCTTCTCGTTGGTGGTTCGACCAGAATCCCAATGGTTCAAGAAAAAGTAAAACAAATCTTCGGGAAAGAACCACACCAAGGCATCAATCCAGACGAAGTCGTAGCAATGGGTGCAGCAATCCAAGGCGGCATTCTCGCCGGCGACAGCAATGTCAAAGACATCCTACTCGTCGATGTTACGCCATTAACCCTCGGCCTCGAAACCCTAGGCGGCGTCGCCACACCTTTGATCGAACGCAACACTGCGATCCCCACTTCAAAATCCCAAGTCTTCTCCACCGCCGCCGACAATCAACCCGGCGTAGAAATCCATGTCTTCCAAGGCGAACGCCCACTAGCCGCCGACAACAAATCTCTCGGCAAATTCAACCTCGACGGCATCGCTCCCGCCCCACGCGGCGTACCACAAATCGAAGTCACCTTTGACATCGACAGCAACGGCATCCTCCATGTCAAAGCCGTCGATAAAGGCACCGGCAAAGAACAAAAAATCACCATCAGCGGCAGCTCCAACATGAGCAAAGAAGAAGTCGAAAAAATGCAAAAAGAAGCCGAAGAACACGCCGCCGAAGATCTCAAGAAAAAAGAATTGGTCGAAACCCGCAACAAAGCCGAAAGCCTCATCTTCCAATCCGAAAAAGCCCTCAAAGACGCCGGCGACAAAGTCTCCGCTGAAACCAAAACCCCAGTCGAAGAAAAAATCACCGCCCTAAAAGAAGTCCTCGCAAAACCAGAATCAACCAAAGAAGAAATCGAATCCGCCTACGAAACCCTCAACACCGAAATCCAAAAAATCGGCGAAGAACTCTACAAAGCCGCCGCCCCAGCCGAAGGCACAACCGAAACCCCAGCCGACGACGATGGCGTCAAAGTGACCGAAAAAGAAGATGTCGTTGATGCCGAAGT